>CAZARO010001253.1:0-2209 GCA_964487165.1 uncultured Solibacteraceae bacterium
GAGAAACTGAAATTCGAGGCGCGCGTCATATGAGCATTCTGGCAGTTCTGGAACAGCGGTCGGGCCAGTGGAACCGCATGTCGTTCGAGACCCTGGCGGCGGCACAGCAACTGGCCACCGAACTCGGCACCACGGCCAGCGCGGCGGTGCTCGGCCACGGTGTCGAGGCGCTGGCGAAGGAGCTCACGTCCAAGCACCTCGAAAAAATTTACGCCGTCGAGCACGAGCTGCTGCAGGACTACACGCCGGACGCCTACTGCGCGGCCCTCGGGCAGTTCGTCGATCAGTTCCATCCGGGCATCCTGCTCTTCCCTCACACTTACCAGGTGCGCGATTTCCTGCCCAAGCTGGCGACCGCGCGTAATCGCGTGGCGGTGAGCGACGTGGTGGCGCATCGCGTCGACGGTGGCCAGGTGGTCCTGGTGCGGCAGCTTTTCCAAGGCAAGGTGAATGCCGATATCCGCCTGGCGGGCGAGTCTCCGCACTTCGCATCTCTGCAGGCCGGTGCGTATCGCGCGGACCAGGTGGCCGAGGGAACGGCGGCGGTGGCGGCGGTCGAGGTCTTCCATCCGTCCATCTCGCCGGCACAGATTCGCACTACGCCGCGGGAACTGTTCCGCGAATCGCAGCGCGCGGTGGATCTGGGTTCCGCCGACATCATCGTGTCCGTGGGTCGCGGAATCAAAGAGGCCGACAATATCGCGCTGGTGCAACAATTGGCCGACGCGCTGGGCGGGGAACTAGCTGCGTCGCGACCGATATGTGACGCTGGGTGGCTTCCCATGGAGCGCCAGGTGGGCAGTTCGGGCCAGACGGTGGCGCCGAAACTTTACCTCGCGGTGGGCATCTCCGGCGCGATCCAACATCTGGTGGGCATGAAGGGCTCGCGCACCGTGGTGGCCATCAATAAAGACGCCAACGCGCCCATCTTCGAAGTGGCCGATTACGGCATCGTGGGAGATCTCTTCCAGCTGGTGCCGGAACTGATCGAGGCGGTGAAGAAAGCGAAGTAGGAGGGTACTCAAGGGTAAAGAAGGATAATGAAGTCAGAATGGCGACGCTTCCGCGTTCATTCTGACTTCACCGGCCCTGCAGGGGGCCGCTTCCT
This sequence comes from uncultured Solibacteraceae bacterium, assembly GCA_964487165.1. Taxonomy (GTDB): domain Bacteria; phylum Acidobacteriota; class Terriglobia; order Bryobacterales; family Bryobacteraceae; genus PALSA-129. The sequence goes on from CAZARO010001253.1 coordinate 1,109, forward strand.
CATCCTTCGTTATCCTTCATTAATCTTTCATTACCCTTCAGCATCATTCGCTTTTCGTAAACTTCTGTAAATGTGTGGACCCGAAATCCAGGTCCTGTTTGACTTTCCTTCCGGCATCCGGCTATACTCTTTTGACCGCGCCAGTTTCGATCCCCAACCAGTTTTGCAACTTTTGGTGCTGTTTCCGCGTCTTAATCTTCTGATCCCAGTGATCGGCAATTATATATCAGAGAAATGAGTACGAATATGAAAAACGGACAAAAACTGAATCCCGCAAGTTACCGCCAGATATTGGAGCGCAAAGCGGAAGAAGTCCGTCACAGCATGTCGGCCCAAAAAGCGGCCCAGGTAGTAGCCCGGCTGGACGTTCCTTCCGACGAAGGCGATCTCAGCCAGCAACATCACGAAGAATGGATTTTCCTGAATCGCAACACCATCGACATGAAGCTGTTGCGTGAAATCGCGGACGCTCTCGATCGCATCGAGCACGACACCTACGGCATCTGCATGGAGTGCGAAGAGCCCATCTCCACAAAACGATTGGATGCCGTGCCGTGGGCACGCTACTGCGTGACCTGCCAGGAAGCCATCGCCAATCGCATCGCCGAAGGGGAAATCATGGAATACGAGGGAGCCGGGCGATGAAGCTCGGCGACCTGCGCAAGCTCGCCATCCGTCAGCAAACCCGCATTCGCTTTACTCTGGCCAACGGGCTGGAATGCGTGGTGAACGAACACGGCGTGGCGCAGGTGCCGGCACTCAAGAGTATTCCGGATTTCAACCTGGAACGGGAGTTGGCCGCGGCGCAGCTCTTCCAACTCGACGCGCTGGCCTCCGATCCCAAAATACCCATCAAAACCCGCGCGCTGCGCCGCGAGGAACTATCCGCGCTGACGGATGGCGCGCCCGCGGGAGAAGTCCACGATCACGACGACGAGTGAGCCGTCCGCTGGCCGCTTACCACTGCGAGAGGTAAATCGGGGTACAATACTAAGCGCCGTTCATAGTACCTGTTTTACTTTCCCGAAAGGGTTTGGGGGACGAATATGGATAAGCCAGCGCAGAATATCCAAGACAGCTTTTTGAACAACGCCCGCAAGG
>CAZARO010001254.1:0-2206 GCA_964487165.1 uncultured Solibacteraceae bacterium
CGGCGATGGCGGGCATGACGATGTCGCCGCAATTGCGGGAGTCGCCCGAGACGGCAAACTTCCAGCTTCCCGCGGGATTCTGCGCGGCGAAGGGCGCGGCAAGGGCGAGGGCCAACCATAGCTTGGTCATTTTGTAGGAGCTTACCACGAGACGTGGATGACGTTGTCTTCGCCGGCCTTCACGCTCACGCGCACGAAGAGATTCCTAAGCTGCGCATCGTAGGACCAAGTATATTGCCGATCTTCGAAGGCCACGCTCACGGGCCGTTCGACGTGGTGCACCACCCATTCGTAATTGCGGTCCTTTTTCGACTCGATTTCGAGGCGCATGATGTCGTCGGCCGGTGCGGCGTGCACCTGCGTATATTCGCCTTCCTCCTTTTCGAGGAAAAAGAATTCGCCGCCCAGCTTGGGAAAGTAGTGTAGGGCGATGCCGCCCGCGGAATCGAGCGGGACTATAGCGCCGTTGCGAGCGAATACGGGCAGCGCAGCGGTCTCGATGGCGGCGCTGCGGCGGCCGGCGAATTCCTGGTTAGTCTCTAGGCTGGTCCAGTTGCCCGGCGGGAAGTAGACCTGGCGCTTGTTGCCGGGCTGGTAGATGGGGGCGATGAGCATTTCGTCGCCGAGCATGAATTCGTCGGCGTGATGGGCGCACTCCGGGTCGTCAGGGAATTGGAAGGGCAGGGGATGCCAGATGGGGAAGTTTCGGTCGCGCGTCTCGATTTCGTAGATGTCGAAGAAGCTCAAGAGCTGCAGGCGAAACTGCGAGGGGGCGACGGTGAGGGGGAGCCGAGGCGCCAACGACGCGATCTGGCGTATGCGGCTGTTGAGCTCGCTGTCGGCCTTGCCGGAGTCGCTGAACTCGAACGGCGACACGAATGGGCCGGTCATGGCCTCGTGGACGGTCCGGAGCAACTCGGAATGCAGCGCAGTCCATGTCGCCGGCTGCGGCCCTCCGTGCCATGGCGCAACGATGTTGGGGACAAGCCGCTCGAAAATCTCCTTCGGTCTGGGCCCGTAAAGGAAGTAGTAGTCGACTTGCGTCATTTCGATGCGGTATCGGTCCACCGCGGTGAAATCGAAGCGGCCGCCGCTCGCGTGCTCTTCGGCGTAGCCGGCGGTCGAGATCAGAAAAGGCATCGCAGCATCGATCGTTTTGCCGCGCAGATCCATTTCCGCATCGTCGCTTCGGCCGAGCCCGTAGAAGCGCACGCCGGCCGGGGCTTGCCGTTCCCACGCCACTTGCCCGGCGTCCGCCCGCGGCTCGCTGAGATCGGCCATGAGGACGGCGCCGTCCGGTCCGCTCACCTTCAGCAACAGCCCGCGCTTTTGAACCGCGACATCGAGCAGCTTGGAGCGGAGATGCAGCGCCGCCGGAGTGTCGTCCACGTGGAATGCGACGTCGGTGGAGCGCGCCGGTGTGGCGGGTGCGAGCGGACCCTCCAGCGTGCGGCGGAAATGAAACGCGCTGGGGCTGATCCACACCAGTTCGGCGCTGCCGCGATCGAGCTGCAAATCGACGCGGTTCCCATGTGCCGCGAACGACACCAGCGTCGCGAGAGCTGCCAGCGCCTGCGGAGGCATCAGAGCAAGACCATCTCGCGCTGCACCTCGCCGGTCACCACGGCCTCATCCTCGCCGATGTACATGTTGATTTCGTTCCGCACGCCGAAATCCGGGAGGTAGATGCCGGGTTCGATGGAGAAGCAGGTGAAGGGACTGACGCGACGCACGTCGTGGTTCTCGAAATTGTCCATGTTGGCGCCGTTTCCGTGAACTTCCACGCCGATGGAGTGGCCGGTGCGGTGGGTGAAATATTCGCCGAAGCCGGCCTTCTGGATGACCCCGCGGGTGGCGTCGTCCACTTCGAAGCCGCACAGCGGCTGGCCGGTGGCGATGGCCTTTTGCACGCGATCGATGCCGGCGTCGCGGGCGTCGCGCACGGTCTCGAAGACCTGGCGATGGCGATCCGACGGGTTGTCGCCGCAGAACGCCGTCCAGGTGACATCGTAATAGACGGCGCCGGGTTGATCGAGCTTGGCCCAGTGATCGATAAGCAGCCAGTCGCCCCGCTGGATGGTGGAGCTGGTGTCTTCCATAGGCTCGTAGTGCGGGTTGGATGCGTTGGCGTTGACGCCGACGATGGGGCCATGGTCGGTGACCAGGCCTTCGGCGGCGAAGCGGTCGCGGAAGAAGGTTTTCACTT
>CAZARO010001255.1:0-2206 GCA_964487165.1 uncultured Solibacteraceae bacterium
CGCATGACGGACGGCGGAACGGAGTGTTGCTCTTCCGATGGATGTGCCGCGCGGCCGCGAAGCAGATAGTGGCTGAGAGTGGGAGTCCAGGTGAGCGCCAGGGCGAGCGATGTGAGGAGCGCCGTTCCCACGGTAACGGCCAGGGCGCGGAAGAATACTCCGTTGACGCCGGTGACCGCGATCAGCGGGAGGAAAACCACGATCGGGGTAACGGTGGAACCGACCAGGGGAACGCGGATCTCGCGGATTGCGTTGCGGATGGCCTGGGCGCGCGATTGGCCCGAGTCGCGGTGCATCACGATGTTCTCGACCACCACGATGGCGTCGTCGATCACCAGCCCGACGGCCGCTGCCAGCCCGCCGAGGGTCATCAGGTTGAAGCTCTGGCCCATGGCGCGCAGGGCGATGAAGGTGACCGCGATAGTGGCGGGAATGACCAGGCCGGCCACCAGCGATGTGCCCCAATCGCGCAGGAACAGCACCATGATGAGTGACGCCAGCACGAGTCCGAGCAGGATGGCGTCGCGCACGCTGTCGATAGATTCGGTCACCAGTTCGGACTGGTCGTAGAAAGGGCGAAGCTCCACGCCTTTGGGCAGTTCTTTCTTGAGCTGGGCGATCTCTTTGCGCACGGCGTCGGCGACCACCACCGTATTGCTGTCCGGCTGGCGCATGATGTTGAGCAGGACCGCCGGCTTGGCATTGGCCGTGACGGCGGTATAGACGGGCATGACGGAGGGCTGCACTTGCGCGATGTCGGCGATGCGAATGGGTGCGCCCGCCGGGGTGGTACGAACCACAATGTTGCCGATCTCGTCCGGGGTCCTGGTCTGACCGCTGACCAGGCTCAGCACCAGCTGATGGTTAGCCTGGAACAGGCCCGGCGAATCGATCATGTTACTGCGGCCGATGGCGTCCAGGATATTCGGGATGGTGACACCGGACGCAACCAGTTTCGCGGGGTCGGGCTGGACTTCGAATTCCGGCACCTGCCCGCCCTGTATCACGATCTGCGACACGCCGGCCTGGCGATTGAGCCGCGGTTTGATATCGTAGGTTGCCATTTCCCAGAGCGCGGTGGGAGGGACTTTGTCCGACGTCAGACTGTACCCCATGATGGGAAATGCGGCGAAGGTCATGCGGTTGGCGACGAGTTTGCACGTCGGAGGCAGCGACGCCTGCGCGCGCGCCAGAGCGGCGTTTACCAGCTCCAGGGTGCGATGCATGTCGGCGTTCCAGTTGAAGAACAGGTCGATTTCGGCGGTGCCGCGGCTGGTGATGGAGTACAAATGGTCCAGACCGGGCACGATATTGACGGCCTCCTCCAGGGGCTTGGTGACGGTGACCAGCATCTGGTCGATGGGAAAAACGCCGTTGTCGGCGCCGATAACGATGCGGGGAAAATTGGTATCGGGGAATACGGCCACTGGAAGGGTGAGCGCGAGGTAGATGCCCACGGCAACCAGCGTGAGGATCACGAAGATGATGGGCTTGCCGTGGCGCGCGGTCCAATGCTGCGCTTCGGGCTGAGAAGTCGAAAGGTCGCTCATTTCGCTTTCGGCTTGGCCTCGTCTTTCTTCTGATCTTTGGGAGCTTCGGGTGCGTTGTCCTCGTCGTCCGACTCCTGGACGGTGGTGTCGACCTTCCTCACCTTGGCCTTGTCGTCGACTCCCAGGCCGCCCACCACTACCACTTCGTCGCCGGGCCGCGCGCCGTTGAGAATTTGCACCTTGTCTCCTTCGCGAATGCCCAGCGTGACCACGTGCCGATGGGCGACAGAGTCGGAATCGATCACCAGCACCGCGGTGCCGCCTTCTTCACCAGGTAGAATTGCCGATGCCGGAACGGTGGTGGCGTTCTTGACGAGTTCGGTGATGATCTGGACGTGTACGCTGGCGCCCGGCCTGAGCTTCTCGCCGGGGTTGCCGACCTCCACCCAGATCTGCGTGGTAGTGCTTGCCGGATCGGTGGCGGGGCTCACTACGGTGACCCGGCCCTCCATAGCGTCGCCGCCATCCACGGGGATGACGTTGGCTGTCTGGCCGACCTTCACGCTTCCGCCCTGATTCTGGGGAATGTTAATGCGCGCCACCACCTTGGAGATGTCCATGACGGTGAGCATCGGCGTGCCGGGGACGGCCATTTCGCCTTCGTAGAGGGGCCGGTCGGCAACCACGCCCGCCCGTGGACTGTGGATTTCGGAGTA
>CAZARO010001256.1:0-899 GCA_964487165.1 uncultured Solibacteraceae bacterium
CGGTCGCGGCTCAGTGTGCGGCCTCGTTCAGAGCCGCGACCGCCAGGGAGCGGTCGGCCGAAATACGAGGCCGTATTTCTGGAACGGTGTACTAAGCTGGCCGGCGCGCTAGCCGAAGAACTCGCCCTCGGCGACGATCTCCGCCGGCCCCGTGAGGTAGACGCTGCCATCCAGCCGCAGATGCATCGAGCCGGCAGGCGTCAACACCTCCACCGGCGACTCCACCATCCCGCGAGCCACGGCCGCGGCCGCGGCGCCGGTCGACCCCGTCCCGGAGCTCATGGTCTCGCCGGCTCCACGCTCGTAGAAGCGCACATCGATGCGATGGCGGTCCACCGGGAGGATGAAAGATACGTTGGTGCGGTTGGGGAAATGGGGGTGCCGCTCGATCTCCACGCCCATTTTGCGCCAGTCGAAATCGAAATTGTCGACCGGCACCGCGCACTGCGGATTCCCCACGTCGACGAGGGTCACGTCGCGCGGCCCGGTGGAGAGCGGCAACACGAATCGCGCCGCGACCATCTGCGGTGGCCCCATATCCATTTCGAATTCGAACGCGAGCCCGCTGCGCCGCAGCAGACGCAGCGTCTTAATTCCAGCGCCGGTGCGCACCCGCACCACGCCCGCAGCGAAGCCGTGTCGAATGAGGAATGCCGCCGCGCAGCGCGTGCCGTTGCCCGAAATTTCCGGCGCGCTGCCGTCGGAATTATAAAGCTGGATGGAGCCTTCCGCGGCGGCATCGGCGGGAGGCGCCACGATCATCCAGCCGTCCGCGCCGACGCCCGTATGGCGATCGCAAATGGCGCGTGCGATGGCCGGCAGATCGCCCTCGGGAGCGTCGGCTTGCCAAGTGAGGAGGAAATCGTTCTTGGCGCCGTGCGCCTTGGTGAAGGGGATTT
>CAZARO010001256.1:909-2204 GCA_964487165.1 uncultured Solibacteraceae bacterium
TTCGGCGCGATGGCAGGCACGGGGGGATTATAGCATGAAGCGAGCGCGGCGGGCCTTATGCCGGGTGGGGTTCCACCACGACGGCGGTGCCGTAGGCCAGCACTTCGGTGACGCCGTTCATGATCTCGGTGGCATCGTAGCGCGCGCCGATCACCGCGTTGGCGCCCAGTTCGGTAGCGTGCTGCAGCATCAGGTCGAAGGCGTCCTGCCGGGTCTTTTCGCACAGGCTGCTGAAGAGCGAAATATTGCCCCCGACGATGGTCTGCAATCCTGCCCCGATGGTGCCCACGATGGAGCGCGAGCGCACCACAATTCCCCGTACCACGCCGAAATTCTTCCGGATGCGGAAGCCCGGCAGATCGAAAGCTGTCGTCACGTTGCTATGAGGGACCACTGACGCCTCCTGTGCGCCGGTAGACGTGCATCTCCGGCGCGTCGTTCACCTTGAAAGTCTGCTCCAGCGTAAAACAGCCGGCCTTGATCACGGCCTGCTCGGCATAATCGCCCGCGATCACCACGGCCCACGCCTGGTGCGCGAATGGATTGGGCCCGTTCGAGGCCGCGCCCCAAATCGGCCCGTTATCGCCGCTGAGCGTTTCGCGCAGCGGGATGCCCAGCTCGCGATAGATCGCGGTAGTGGCGCCGAACTCGGTCACGATGCCGGAGCCGCGCACGTAGCGCGGCCGCAGATAATCCTCCACCTGCCGCTCCAGCTCGCGATGGCCAGCATAGTTCTTGTTGCCTTCCTGGAACACGATCCAGTTTTCGGGATGCGGATTGATGAACCAGGGCACGGTGGCCACCACAATCGCCACCAACGCGACCCGGTTCCCCATCCAGCGCGGAAATGCGGCCACCATGGCGCCGGTGGCGACGGCCAGCAGGGGCAGGATGGACAATCCGTAGCGCACGTTGTAGTAGGCGCCGGAGTAGAGCACCGGAACGAAGATCGGGGTGTTTCCGGAATACATGCTGCACAGGTAAAAGGCGGGTGGGAGCAGCAGCAGGAGGAGCGGCCAGAAGGCGCGCTTCGCCAGCGCCGCCACCACCCCGAGCGTTCCCAGAACGGCGAGGCAGGGGCCGGCGCAGAACCAGGCCGCGAATCCGAAGAACTGGAATGCGCGCGGCCAATAGTGCTTGCCCGGGTAGTCGGCGTTGCCCTGTATGGCCCGCGCCGAGTAGGGGCCGCGATAAAAGGCCAGCGGGTCGCCGCTGAGAGCCCAGTTGTGCAGCAGCCAGAACAGCGGTCCCAGGCCGGCCAGCAAACAAAGCACGAGAGCCACGCGGAAACGGCG
>CAZARO010001257.1:0-2191 GCA_964487165.1 uncultured Solibacteraceae bacterium
GAGCACGAAAAGATCGCTGTGGCGGCGGTTTGCGAAGCTGGCGGTGGTCTTCTTGCCGATGGCTTGCTGCACGCCCAGAAACCACGTCTTGGTGTCTTCCCAGGAAGGGTAGTCGCCGTAAAACTGATCCGCGCCGAAGGGGTGGTCCATGTAAGCCAGGGTCAGGTCGGTCGCGCCCCAGGGGGAAAGGAAGTGCGTGGTGGATGCCAGTTGCAGATTGCGATAATCGCGGTCGGGGATGAAGCCCGTGGAGAAATCGCGCGAGAACGAAAGCTGCTCCGTGAACGCGCCGAAGACGCCCGCGAGCGACCCTTGCTGCTCATTGATACCGAAGTTGCCCACGGCGGTGCGCAGCAGTAGTTCGGTGGTTTCAGGCGGCGCGGTGATCACGTTGATCGCGCCGCCCACCGCGTCCGAGCCGTACATCGTGGAGCCGGAACCCTCCAGCACTTCCACGCGCGCGACGGCATCGAGCGGCACCGGAATGTCCATATTGTGATGGCCGGACTGCGCATCGTCCAGGCGCATGCCGTTCAGCAGCACCAGCGTTTGCGCATAGCTCGATCCGCGAATCGATAAGTCATCCTGTACGCCATCGGGCGCGCGCGCCTCGAGGTCGATGGACGAATCTTGCCGCAGCACGTCCGCCAGGCTATTGAAAACCTGGCTGCGGTCGCGCACCGGCAGGAGGAGGACGTCGCGGTCGATCTCGTCCAGTGGCAGCGGTTGGTACGTGCCCGTGACCACGATGGTCTCGTGTACCGGTGGAGGAGTCGGCGCCGCCGGCTGTTGGGCAGACTGTTCCAGCCCGGTCAAAAGAGGGAGTAACAGGAGTATTTCGGCGTGCAAGCGCTCATTGTAGCGTGGTGCGTCGGCGGCTATTATGGAAGGACATGAACTGGAACGACGCAGCGGAAGATTTTCTCAATGCAGTGCTGGCGCAGACACCGCGGCCCGAGCGCGAGTCCACCGAATCGCGATTGCGCGGCATGGCGGAGGCGTTGGCGGAAGAAGACGGCAAGAATCGCGTGGGAGTGGAGACGGTGATTACCGCCTGGGTGCGGAACACGCCGGAAACGCTACGCGCCGATCTCCCGCGGCAAATGGAGCGCTTCGGGCTGGACCCGGATGAATATCAGCACTTGCTTGCGGAGTAGGGGAGTGCTTGTCAGGATTCTTCGTAGGCGCGCAAGAAGCTCGCAGACTGGACCCCTTTAGGGTCGCGTGATTGGGCAAGCTGAGACAATCTGACCCACTCTCGCGGCTCGTCGCATGGTAATCTGCTCCGCTTCCCGTACCACCTCAAATCCGAGGCCACGAAACGCAGCTACCACCCGCGACTTCGGGGCGTCGACTGGAAACTTCGGCATTAGGTAAGAACGGTTGTTTCCGCGACGAAAGCCTCGAGCAGGGGGGAATCGTCACTGAGGACCTCACTCCCAAGCGTCTCGATGTGGAACTGGATAGCTGACTTGACGTCGGCAAGGGCTGCCTCGTACGTGTCGCCTTCACCCACCACTGCGCCTTTCAATCCAAGCGGGTAGGCTACGTAGCCGTCGGAATGCTTTTCTACGATAATATTGATCGCTCGATCCATGCTTTGTTTGAAGTCTACCATGGCAGAGCCTTTCCCTCACAGCACGTGGTAATATCCGCCGCGTTCCAGCACTTCCACCGGCAGGCCGAACACCGCCGATAGCGTGCCCGCCTCGAGTACGTCTTCCTTGCGGCCGTCGCCCACCACGCGGCCGTCGCGCATGAGCACCACGCGGCGCATTTCCGGGATGATGTCGGGCAGGTGATGCGTCACCATGATGATGCTGATGCCGCGCGCCGCCAGCTTGCGCAGAAGCTCGCGTAATTCGTGCGTGGCGTGCAGATCGAGGCTGGTCGTCGGCTCGTCCAGCACCAGGGCTTGCGGACCGTGTACCAGCGCCCGCGCGATCAGAATGCGGCGCGCCTCGCCCGACGACATCTCGTCGGTATTGCGCTCCGCCAGATGTGCGATTTCGAGCAGGTCCATAGCCTCGCGCGCCTGCCGCTCCATCCCCGGCGTCACTTCGTGATTCGGCCAGATGCCCACGCTGCCGAAGAAGCCCGAGAGTACGATTTCGTAGCCCGAATAGTCGCGAGTACACATCTGCATCCAATCGTTGGAGACGATTCCCAGATGGTGGCGCAGATCGAAGAG
>CAZARO010001258.1:0-2186 GCA_964487165.1 uncultured Solibacteraceae bacterium
CGACCAGGCGCGCCGCGGGAATGCCGGCGCGGCAGAACTCCGGCAACCCGTAGGCCGCCTCCGCGAGCAGGTCCGGGCGGGTGTGCGGTTCCTTGTACCAGGCGGTGTAATTCTCCGGCGTGCGCAGGCGGAAAGCGCCGCTGAGGTCGACCACACGGGCGCCGGCATCGAGCATGGGCCCGGCAAGTTCCATGGAGACTTCGGGCGGGGTGGCGAGGAAGACGAGAGCGATACCGGCGTCCCGGACGGCCTCGAAGGTGGAGGGGATGGTGGCCGGAGTTTTATGGTTTCGAATCGGCGAGCTGACGGCATGATCGCCGCGGTGCTCCAGGAGGAAGGGTACGATAGACGAGTGATGTTGCAGAATTCGAACGAGTTCCGCCCCGCTATACCCGCGATGTCCGACTATGCCGACCTTTTTGGTCAATTGATTGAATATTCCTCCCTATGAATAAATATACCACAGTCGGCTCATGGTAGTAGTGGTCCGGGCAATCCGCCTTGATTGCCCGAAGCGTTCCGCTGGATTCGATGTATTATGACAACAGAAGACCCATGCCGCCGACAATCGATTTAGGAGATTTGCTCACCGGTCTCCCCGCGGGGGCTTGGGTGGCTCTTTCGCACAACGGCGACCAGGTTGTGGCGTTCGCGCCGGACATGAGGGAGGCAATTGAGAAGGCGAATGCGGCCGGTGAGGAACATCCCGTGATCCTTCGCATCCCAGAGCCTAACTCCGCCTTTGTGCTCTAGTGTGGCACACTTTCAGCTATGTTTCGTTCGAGCCTCCTACGGCCCCGGCACGGGTCTATCGCCCTATCCTCAGGCTGGAGATTGTGGCGGGGAGAAACAGATTTCCTTGTTTAGGGATCGTCGATACAGGAGCAGATTTCTGCGCATTTCCAATGAGTTTTGGGCTAGCGCTAGGGTTGAATCCGTTAACGCAGGTACCCACGCAGAGCACGGGAGCGGGTGGGGCGGGATCCGCACCTACCTACCATTTTGACGTCGAACTGAAGATTCCCGATCTTGGAAGTTTCAACGTCCATGCTGGTTTTTTGGAGAGTCTGAACCCCGTCGGCTTGGGTCTCTTGGGCCATTTGGACTTCCTCGACCGAATGAAGGCGATGTTTGATCGCAAGGCCCTGGTATTTCACCTGGAAATCCCCGACCAGCCACAGCCTTCATCAGTCTCTTGGCTAACACAGCCTTAGCCTTGGTGCTCGGTTCGACAGTTCGACAGCTACGAACCAAAGCCGCAGTGATCCGCCGCGAGCAGCACTAATTCCGAGCCGTCCGCTCGCCTAAAATCGACTCTGCGCGGAACCAGTCCACCTCGGGAGAACCGTGCGGGCAACCGCGTTCCTGCCAGAGGGAGTACGCCAACTCGGAAATGCCCGCGGAGTGCCCGTTCTCAGCCGGCGATGGCGTCTTTCCATTCGGGGCGATCCACTCCTCCCAAGTCGGTTCCGCGGCAGCGCTGCGGCGCATGCGAGGTCTGTGTGCCGGTTTGTCCTTTACCACTGTCTTTTTCTCCTTTTCTCAAACGAATCCCTTCCGCCCGCTGCGCCAGCCGCTCGGCCGAGCCGGACATGCGCCGCGCCACTTCCGTGATTCCGTAGAGCAACTCCTGTTGCCGCCCCAAGCTTCCGGCCAGCGATTCCACCTGGTTCGCGAACCAAACCGTGAGCTGCTTTCCCTGCTGCGACATGGCCGCCACCGCCAGATCTCCGACGGCATCGGACAGGTGCGGCACCGCCGCCGGGGCGTCCAGAACGCCGAGGAAGCCGCTCATGCCCGCGGCCCCCAGGAGTTCGTCGAGGTGAATCGGCTCGACGTCTTGTCTAGGCTGAGAGCGCCTCCGCATAGCTTTCACTTGGGTTTCCGGCACGCAGTAATCCCAGCAGCTGATCGGCAGCCGCCACGTAATCCTCGCTGGCCTTCGACTCGCGATTGTAGTCCACCAGGAATTGGCGCGCGCGCTCGGCTTTGGGGACCGTGCCATCGGTACGGATGGCCGGCAGCAGCGGGATACCGTATCGCTGGGACATCTCCTCGAGCGCGGACAGCACGAACGCGGTAAGCGTGTAGCGGCGATCCACCATGGCCGGCAGCAACGCCACCGGCCGGATCTCGCACCGGAAGACCTCGGCCAGCATGGATGCCGTCTGCAAACAGGCGGCGGC
>CAZARO010001259.1:0-2185 GCA_964487165.1 uncultured Solibacteraceae bacterium
TACGCCGTTCCCTACCCATATGGATTCGGCGTGGATACCGCGAACCCGCAGTCCATCGACCTGGAAGAAGTGAAGCGCGCGGTGGGCTGGTTCCGTGACGACGGGGTGGAACTGCTGAGCGTGTCGCTGGGCGTGCCGTATTTCAATCCGCACATCGGCCGGCCGTTCGAAAAACCGGACGAAGGAAATTATGAGCAGCCCGAGCATCCACTGCTGGGGGTGGACCGCCATTTCCGCGTCACCGGCGAGTTGCAGCGCGCGTTTCCAGATCTGCCCATGGTCGGCGCGGGATATAGCTGGCTGCAGAAATTCGCCGTGAATGCCGGCGCTTACAATTTGCAGGCCGGCGCGGCGCGATTTTTCGGCATGGGGCGCAACGCCCTGGCCTACCCCGATTTTGCGCGCGAGGCGCTGGAGACCGGCACGCTGGCGGAACGGCGAGTCTGCAAGACCCTGACTTACTGCAGCTATCTGATGCGGCAGAAGAATCACCCGCTGGGCCAATTTCCCACCGGCTGTCCGCCCTTCGACAAGGAAGGCTACGGCCAGATCATGAAGACGGCGCGCGACGCCGCAAGGGGGAGCAAGTGAATCAGCTCTATCACCGTACTCTGGATTTCGCCTCGCGGCAGGTGCGCGCCCTCATTGCGCGCGATCCGGATTTCTATCCCATGTATACGCTCAAAGGGCGCTGGCGCCACGAAATGCCTGCGTGGACGCACTGGTGCGACGGCTTTCTGCCGGGCATCATGTGGATCCTGTGCGCGCGCGGCGACGAAACCTGGCGCGCGCCGGCCGAGCACTATACCAAGCGGCTGGCGCCGCGCCAATTCGACCGCGACGTTCACGACCTGGGATTTCTTCTCATGTCCAGTTACGGCCGCTGGTACGCGCTCACCCACGAACCGGCCCTCAACGCCGTGCTGGTTCAGGCCGGCCGCACTATGGCAATGCGATTTCGCGAAAAAGGTTGCTACCTGCGTTCCTTCGTGGCGGATGACTCGTTGTTCATCGATATCATGATGAACGTCGGGATCATTTTCTACGCGGCGCGCCAGACGGGCGACCAGCAGCTGTTCGACATCGCCATGCGGCACTGCCTGACCACGCGGCGGGTGCTGGTGCGCGGCGACGGATCCACCGCCCACGAAGGATTGTTCGACCTGGAGACCGGGGAGTTTCTGCGCCAGACCACGCACCAGGGATATCGCGGCGATTCCTGCTGGTCGCGCGGCCTCGCCTGGGCGCTCTACGGCTTCGGCACGGCCTTCGGGTACACGCGCGATCCGCGCTTCCTGCGCACTGCGGAAGCCTGCGCTTATTACTATCTGGCGCGCACGCCCGCCGACGGCGTCGCGCCCTGGGATTTCGACGCCCCGCCGGAGAGCAGCGCTTTGCTGGATACCTCGGCCGCCGCCATCGCGGCGTCGGGCCTGCTGCAGATGGCGACCCTGGCGAGTGATCCCTCCAAGAGAGTCCACTACGACGAAATGGCCCATCGCATTCTAACCAGCCTGTGCGCACACCACTCGGCCGAAGGCGATGCGCAGTGGGAGGGGATTCTCAAAGGCGGCGTCTATCATCTGCAGAAACAACTGGGCGTGAACGAGAGTGTCATGTGGGGCGAATATTTCTTCGTGGAAGCGCTGGATCGCGCCGCCCCAGTCCCAAAAGAGCCCGCCCGGCAGTAACTACATGCCGAAAGCCGAAGCTCAATACGCCTGGTATCGCGAGCTCAACCGGTACCAGTGGTTCGTGCTGCTGGTCTGCTCCTTCGGCTGGATGTTCGACCTCATGGCACAGCAGTTGTTCAACCTGGCGCGCAAACAGGCGGTGCGCGAACTGCTGGGCGGGCACGCGACCGAAGCCGCCGTCGCGCAACAGGCCGGCATATCCACTTCGGTCCTCATGGTCGGGTGGGCGGCGGGCGGGGTGATATTCGGCGTCCTCGGCGACCGCATCGGGCGGGTGAAAACCATGGCCCTCACCATCCTGTTCTATTCGCTCTTCACCGGCGCCAGCATGTTCGCCACCGGAATCTGGGATTTCAATCTCTATCGCTTCCTGTGCGGCCTGGGGGTGGGCGGCCTGTTCTCGGTAGGAGTGTCGCTGGTGGCGGAAGTGGTGCCGGAACGCGCCCGCCCTTACGCCCTCGGCACGTTGCAGGCCTTCTCCACGGTAGGCA
>CAZARO010001260.1:0-2184 GCA_964487165.1 uncultured Solibacteraceae bacterium
GCCGGAAACACCTACGCCCAGAAACTGAATGCCCTTCTGCGCCAGATTGCGCGCGCGCACGATGGTGTCTTTGAAGTACGAATTGCCCGCGTCGATGATGAGGTCGCCGGCAGCGAGGTGCGGCAGCAGATCGGCGATCACCGAGTCCACCGGCGGGCCGGCGGGCACCAGCATCATCACCGCGCGCGGCGGGCGCAGCAGCGCGATGAAATCCTGAATGTCGCCGGCGCTGCGCACCTTCGTGCCCGCGGATTCCTGGCGCAGCGCCTCTACTTTGGCGGTGTCTTTGTCGTAACCGGCCACCGCGAAACCGTGGTCGGCCATATTCAAAAGCATGTTGCGGCCCATCACGCCCAGGCCGACCATCCCTATTTCGTGACTCTGAGTTTCCATCCCGTGCGCATCCCTGTCTTCCTCAATGCTGCCACAGGATGTGGTCGCTTTGCAGCGGCACGGCCACGCCGGGATGCCGCGGAATCAGGCGCGCCGTATAGTCGGCCGCCGGACGAGTGGCGGGAACTCCCGCGCGATAAGTGCTGGGGCCTACGCGCTCCATCTCCTGGCGCACGGGATCGGCGCCATCGGCGTACAGTTCCACCCGGACTGCGGCCGGATCGAGATTGTGGAGGTAGACATCGACTTCGAAAAAGTGCCGGCCTCCCAGCGTCTCCATCTTGGTTTCGCCGAAGCGCAGCGACGGCCACGCATGTTCCAGGGCGTTCTCCCAATCGACGATCTCGCGGCCCAGCGCGCCCTTGCCGGCGGCACGCTCGCGATACGCGGCCGCACCGGGAAGATAGTGGCGCTCGGTGTAATCGCGCACCGCGCGGTCAGCGGAGAAGCGCGGCGTCAGCGAGGCCATGCTGTTGCGCATGCGCGCCACCCAGGCGGTGGGGATGCCATCGCCGTTGCGCGAATAGAACTCCGGAATTACTTCGCGCTCCAGCAGGTCATAGAGCGCTTCGGCTTCGGCCGCGTCCCACGCCGGATCGTCGCCGTGTTCATGCCCGTCGCCCAACGCCCATCCAACCTCGGGCGTGTAGGCTTCCACCCACCAGCCGTCCAGTTCCGAAAGGTTGAGCCCGCCATTCACCAGTACCTTCATGCCGCTAGTGCCGCAGGCTTCCCACGGCCGCCGCGGGGTGTTGATCCACACGTCCGCGCCCTGCACCAGATTCTCCGTCAGGAGCATGTCGTAATCCGCCAGGAAGATGGCGTGCGGACGCGCCTCGGGGCTGCGGATGAACCGCGTCCATTCTCGAATCAGGGCTTGACCGGCCTGGTCCGCCGGATGCGCCTTGCCGGCGATGATGAGCTGCACCGGGCGGTGCGGATTGGTCAACAGGCGAAGCAGGCGCGGCGGATCGTGGAGCAGCAGGTTGGGACGCTTGTAGGTGGCGAAGCGGCGCGCGAACCCCAGGGTCAAGGCGTCGGGATTAAAAAGATGCTTGGCGGCCTCCACATCTTCCGCCGGTGCACCGGCCGCGGCCAGGTCGCGCGACAACCGCTCGCGCGCGTACTCGATCAGGCCCTTGGTGGAGGCGGTCCGAAACTCCCAGAGACAGGCGTCGGAGACCTTTCGGATGTCCTGTTCGATGGTATCGCTGCTCGCCAGCCAGCGCTCTTTGCCGCAGTTCTTCGTCCACAACTCGTCGGCCGGCGCGGAGTCCCAAGTGGGCACGTGGACGCCGTTGGTGACGTATCCCACGGGTATTTCGGGCTCCGGCCAGCGCGGGAAAAGCGGCTGAAAAAGGCGCCGGCTGACTTCCCCATGAAGACGGCTCACGCCGTTCACAGATCCGCTTCCGCGAATCGCCAGGTACGCCATATTGAATGGCTCCGATTGATCGTATGGGTTCTGGCGCCCGAATGCCAGCAGATCGTGCATCGGGATTCCCAGCTTCTTTTCGGCATAGCCGCCGAGATACTGTTCGATGAGCGAGGGCGGGAAGCGGTCGAAGCCGGCGGCCACGGCGGTGTGCGTGGTGAAAAGATTGCCGGCGCGCGTGACCGCCAGCGCCACGTCGAAGGACTGGCCGTTATCGTTCATGAAATCGCGCGCGCGCTCCAGCACGGCAAACGCCGCGTGGCCTTCGTTGAGGTGACAGACTTCGGGGTCGAGGCCCAGCGCGCGCAGCAGCCGCCATCCGCCGATCCCGAGCAGCATTTCCTGCTTGAGGCGCA
>CAZARO010001261.1:0-2181 GCA_964487165.1 uncultured Solibacteraceae bacterium
CCGTACCCCACAAGGTAGCGATGGATCCCACCGCCAGCGGCCCCGCCAGAAAGCTGGCGGCGGAAGTCACCTCCACCGGCGGCGCCGATCCCACGGCCACTGGCTGAAATGTTACCGCTTGATAGGAGTTGCCCTGGCTATCCTGAGTAACTGTGAGAGAATCCACCGTGCTGGAGAAATAATAAGGGTGGATCGTGCTTTGATCCACCGCCGTGGTGAAGGCATAGTGCAGCGTGACAGGCTGGCCCAGCAGCCACTGGGAAGTAATATAACCCACCAGCACGTGCTCGAAATCATGATAGGCGTTCTTCCATTGCCAGGATTTCGGATAACTCTCCTGTGGCGTGTTAGCCGGGTAGTTCAATCCATTCCAGACTTCCCCGTACTGATGGTCGACAAAGTAATTGAACCAATACGCGGTAGTCTGCGGCAGATAGGAGCCGGCGGCCACGTCGCCCAGCGCCAGCGTTCCAGACAACTGGTCGAGCTCCGCGTAGACCCACCAGGTCTTATCCGTGTCCTGCGCGCCGCCTTGCAATACTCCTTGTGCCCAGGAGCCGCTGCCATCGCTCTCCGGCATGTACGCGCGATTCAGCAAGCGGCGGGCATTGGCCTGGGCGAAGCTGGTCAAGCCCTGGTCGCCGGTAAGCAGGCTGGCCCAGCGCAGCATCCACAGAGCCTTGCTCGAATGCCCCACGTCCACGCCGGTGTAATTGACGTTCACGTCCTGCGGAGTGTCCGCTTGCAGAAAGAAGAGATTGTCTTCGGGGGAATAGAACGTGCCCAGGATGGATTGTGCGTCCAGGGTCAGGGTTTGCTTCCACTGCGTTTGATACGGTTCGGGCAGCAGGGGCGTCAGCAGCACCAGGTAGGTATTCATCTCGTCGAGGTCGGCCACCAGTTGCTTGGAATCGGCCGACGTGCCGTCATCGTCCGCCAGCAGCCACTGGTTGGTGCCCAGCGACTGGTTGTAATAACTGTTCCAGATATAGTTCTTGATGGTAAGGATGTCCTGCAGCACGGTGGCATCGCGAGTCAGATAGTAATAAAACGCCAGGCCCAGCAAGCCATAGCCCAGTTGTTGCGGATCGCGATAGCGCCGGTCCGGTCCCCAGAGACCGGTAGTAAGGTCCAGGCTCTCGAACATTCCGCCGGCGGGATCGATGTAGTTTTGGCGAAGATAGGCGACACCGGCTTTCATATCGTCGAGATACGCCGTATTCCCGGTAAGATTGTACGCCACGCCGTAGCCATAGATTTGCCGCGAGAGCGGCACCAGGTACTGGTCGGGCGTCATGAGATAGGCGTTGCCGGCGATGGGCACGCAGGGTGCGCTGAAATTGAGCAGGGACCCATCGTCGCAACGGGTGGAAGGGAACGATCCCAGCGGATTGCCGAGGGCGGGCGACATGGTCCAGAACGGAAGCAGGTCGTTATTGAGGTGTTCCAGCCAGCGGGCGCCCGTGGGCAGGTTGGTGAGGTAGCTGTTGTCGGCGGCGAGCGCCACGGCCGGATACGCCGCCAGCAGCAGCAGGAGGACGTTACGGATATGCCGATTCACAACTCCAGAATACTGCGATTCGAAGCTGGCCTGGGACGCGGCGAGGGTTCCACTCGGTCCGCCTTCGGCCAGTGACTACGCCGCACTGCGGGTGCAGAGGTCTTCATTCTGACCCCTCGGACCCGCAGGGTGGCGCGTAGCGATATGCCGAAGGGGGTATAATCGGCGGCCATAAGGAGACCGATAGAGAGTTGGTGGCCGCGAAAGCCGCTAACAAGATAGCGACCTTGTTTGTCGAAGCGAACGGATAAGGAGCTTGCTCATGGACATCGTTGGCGATCGGCGATTTGTGGAAGTGCCCGGAGAAAAGACGCACGAGCTTCCCCCGTTGTTGGTGAAGACCCTGCCGGGTATGAAGCGGCTGGACAACATCCTGGAGATTGCCAGCCACATCATCGAACAGGAAGACATGGTGCCGGTGATGGACGTGGCGGCAGGTTCCCTGGAGGTGAGCCAGATGGAAGATGTGGGCCGCCGCCGGATGGATCTCGCGCTCAACCTGGTGGAACAATACCTCTGTCTTTTGACGCACTGGCAATGGGGTGACTCAGTTATCGAGTGGATTCGCCAGTGCGAGATCACTTTCGGCACCCGCCTGGAACTGCGGAATTTGCTGCGAA
>CAZARO010001262.1:0-2181 GCA_964487165.1 uncultured Solibacteraceae bacterium
TGCAGGCCGTGATTGCCGGCTTCGGCACTCCCGCCGCGCAGCGCACCGTGTCGCTTGTTGTCAACGGCAAAACCACCGCCGCCAAGACCGTCGCGGTCCCCGCCAATGGACGGGCCGCGGTCGACTTCCCTGCGCTCGAAGTGCCCTACGGCTTCAACCGCTGCGAGATCAAAATCGATTCCGCCGACGTCTTTCCCGCCGACGACCTCCGCCGCTTCGCCGTGGAACGTTCCGATCCGCAAAAAGCCCTGCTCATCCATAACTATGGCGACAACCGCTCGCCACTATATATCGGCGCCGCGCTCTCCGCCGCCGCGCAATCGGCCTTCACTCTGGAATCCATCAACGTCAACGAGGCCGGTGACCGCCAGCCTTCCAACTACGCCTTCATCATTCTCTCCGATGTCAATTCCCTGCCCTCGATTCTGGAAAACTCGCTCACCGATTACGTGCGCTCCGGAGGCAATCTCTTCATCGCCGCCGGCACTTCCGCCGGCGCCCGCCTGCAGATCCCGATCTTCGGCGCGCGCATCGTCGAGACCCGCGACTACAGCCGCATTCCCGATCGCTTCATGGCGGTCGGCTCCAGTGACTCCTCCTACCCCGCCGTCTCCAAGGCCGAAGGCTGGCCCGGCGTCAAATTCTTCTACGCTCTGGATGTCGATCCCGGTGACGCGCGCGTCATCGTTCGCTTAAGCGACCAGACGCCGCTGCTGCTGGAGAAACGCCTCGGCGAGGGCCGCGTGGTGCTGCTCACCTCCGGGCTCGACAATCTCACCAACGATTTTCCCTTGCATCCCGCCTTCGTCCCCTTCATCGAGCAGACCGCGCGCTACCTCGCGGGCAGCGAACGGCAGGGCGGCGCTCGGCCTGTGGACGCCTACCTCGATCTCCGCAACGCCCGCGAGCAAGCGCAAGGCGTCGAAGTAACCGACCCCGAGGGTAAGCGCCCGCTCACGCTGGGCGAGGCCGCCCACGCGCAATCCTTCCAACTTACCGAAGCCGGCTACTACCAGCTACGCCTGGCCGATGGCCGCCAGAATGTAATCGGCGTCAACTCCGATCCCAAGGAATCGAATCTCGACGTGATTCCCGATGACGTCCTGGCGTTATGGCAGGGTAAAGGCGGTCAATCGTCATCGGAAGCGTCGTCGAACGGCGAGGCGCCTTCCCGGAAGACACCGCAGACGCTCTGGTGGTACGTCATGCTCCTGGTCTTCGCCGCCGCAGTCGCGGAATCGGTCCTCGCCAGCCGATATCTGGGAACGCAGCGCGAAGAATCGTGATAAATCGCACTAAGTTTCCGGTAGCTCTTTAGGGCCATTTAGGTAAGTTGCACACGCAAGAATGGGTACGAAGCTTACCTTCAGTCATGATACACTGAGCAGGTCGTGAGCAACGCGCAAAGACTTCAAAGTTCTTTCCGCCAAGGTCTCGCCTTACCGCCCACATGTGACGTGACTAATGCCGACAACAGCCTGCGGCAATGGGACTCTGTGGCACACCTCCAGTTAGTAGTCGCCATCGAAGACAACTTTCATGTGCGCCTTACCCCCGCCGATGTCGTCGATCTGAAAAGTTACCGCGCCGCCGTCGACATACTTGGCCGTCATGGAGTCCAGGCCGATGCCTGAGGCTGGATTCCTGCGAGCTTCCGGTCAGAATCCTGACGCCCGGGCGGTGTTCGATGCTAACAGCGGTGAGTGGTTCACGCGCGCGCAGCTCGCCAGCCGCATCGCGGATTTCGCCGGACGCCTGCAGTTCCCGCGCAAGGCCCTCGGCTTTCTCTTTGCCTGCAACGATTCCGAATCGCTGATCGCCTACCTGGCCGCCATCCACGCCGGTCACGCCATCGCCATGCTGAATCCCGAGCTCGATGAGGCCTTCAGCGCGCGCCTGATTTCGCTGTTTCAGCCGGACTTCATCATCGCTCCAAAATCGCAGGCCCCGCCCAGCGTCCTCGCCCCAGAATCGGCCTATCGGGCGGAGTCTCCCCATCCCGCGCAACTCCTGCTGCGCTCCACGGCACCCAACCGCTATCCTATCCACGCCGATCTGGCCCTGCTGATTTCCACTTCCGGATCCACCGGATCTCCCAAGCTGGTGCGCCTTTCACGGCGCAATCTCGAAAGCAATGCCGGGCGGATCAACCAAGCCCTGCGCAACACCTCCCGCGACCGC
>CAZARO010001263.1:0-2177 GCA_964487165.1 uncultured Solibacteraceae bacterium
TACTCGGCCGTGGGCGGCAATCCCGTGATGCGCGCCAGGTTGATTTTCTGCTTGGCCAGATCGTTGCGCAGGGTGATGATCTGCTGCTGTTGGGTGAGCGTCTGTACCTGGCTCTGGTCTACGTTGAGCCGCCCCAGCACACCGTTCTGGTGTTGCTCGGTGGATTGATGGAAGACCGCATTGGCGGTGTCGAGTAGGGCTTGCGCCGCGTCCACGCGGGCTTGCGCGGCCAACACCTGCAGATACGCGCCGCCCACCGCCAGCGTGACTAGGTCGCGCCCATCCTGCAGGCTGTATTGGCTGGCGCGCGCGGTGGCTTGTGCGGAGCGGTAGTTATTCACCGCGGTCAGATTCGCCACAGTCTGGCTCAGGCTGGCCTGCAGCGCGAAGTAGTTGAACGGACCGGCCACGGTGGGAATTCGGAAGCCGGGAATGGGTGCGCTGATGCGGAGCCCGAGCGCGGCCAGATCCACCTGCTCGATGGT
The DNA here is from genome assembly GCA_964487165.1 of uncultured Solibacteraceae bacterium. Classification (GTDB taxonomy): domain Bacteria; phylum Acidobacteriota; class Terriglobia; order Bryobacterales; family Bryobacteraceae; genus PALSA-129. The sequence goes on from CAZARO010001263.1 coordinate 486, forward strand.
CTCGCTGAGTGCGCCGTTGATGTTGGGCAGCAAGGCGCTGCGCGCGGCCCTTACCTGCGCGCTGGTTTGACGGGCGGAATTCGTCAGCCCGGCGGCGCCCAGGTTGTAAGCCAGCCCGCGCTTCAGCGCCTCCACGAGCGACAGCTTGCCGGAGAAGGGAATAGCGGTTGTGCTGCGCATGCTGCCGGAATACGGTCCGGAAATCTGCACGCTGGGGTTCAAGGTGTTGACGCTGGTGGTAGTGCCCGATACGGGCTGCTCCGCCGCGCCCACCGATCCGCCCTGGTTATTGCGGCCCGAGGCCTGCAATAAGGTCGCCGACGGCGGCGCGCTACTGCCGGCGGGGCCTTGCGCGAAAGCGCTGCCGGCGCCCAGGACGGTGCAAACCAGAATGATGCCGAATGGTTTCATGGTATCTCTCGTTATTTCGAAATCGTGATCAGTTTGCGCATTGCGGCCACTAACTGGCGCTGATCGGCCGCGGAAAGCGCCGCCAGTTGCCGCGCTTCGGCGCTTTGCGCGCGGGGCAGCGCACGCGCGAACATGCGGTCGCCTTCCGCCGTACGCTGCACCCATTGCACGCGGCGATCGTGCGGATTCCTCTGCCGGTGCAGCAGGCCGCGGCGCTCCATGCCGTCCAGCACCGGGACCAGCGAACTGGGATCCAGTCCGCACAGCTCCGCCATTTCATGCTGCGACACATTGCCCGATCCGGCGATCACCAGCAGCCAGAACTCCCGCGCCCGCAGCCCCAGCGGCTCCAGAGCCTCATTCAGAAGCCGGCGCGCCTCCAGCCAGATCTTCCAGTTGCAGAACCACAGCCCGTGCGGCGACGGATCGCCGTCGGCGAGTGCCGCCGCGGCCGTTTTGGAGGATGCGCGCGCCATGGTCACAGGGTCCGCCGGAACAGCAGCGCCGCGCCGGATAATACCACCACCGAAGTCAGCGTCAGCGCGAAAATATCGGTGGTGACGGCGGAGATGCCGATATCCTTGAGCAGCAGCGAGCGGAAGGCGTGGACCGCATAGGTGAACGGATCGCACAGCGACATGATGCGCAGCCACTTGGGGAATCCGGCGATGGGATAGACCGCGCCGCTGGGGAAAAACAGCAGCGTATTTAGCACGCCGAAAATCGCCCGCGGCACCAGCGGATCGTTGATGCGCGCCATGATGAAAAACATCATGCCGATGAGCGCGATGGAAGTCAGCACCACCATAAACGTCAGCTCCAGCAGGCGCGCCGGCTCGAAAAAGTTGGGCACCCCCGCCACCACGGCCCCCAGCACCAGGACGGTCTCGCCCGCCAGCGTCGCCTTGATCGTGCCCGAAAGGTTGAAGCCCAGAATCAGCTCCCACTTGGTGATCGGGGTGACCATGTAGCCTTCATGCAAGCCGCGCGATTTGTCGTCGATGAACAACATGCCGCCGCCGATCATGGCGGTGACAAAGATGGCCAGCGAGACCGAACCGGGCAGCAGATACTTCATGTAGTCGATGTAGGGATAGACTTCGACTACGTCGAGCAGCGCCTGCTGCGGTTCGCGAGGCGCCACCTGCGGCGCGTTGATTGAGGTCACCAGCTGGGACATCTGATCGCCGATCGCGCCCGCCACCGAACGGTCGGTGTTGTCGGTGATCAGCGCCAGGTGCGGCTGGTGCTGCTCCAGCAGGTCGCGGGAATAGTGCTGGG
>CAZARO010001264.1:0-2170 GCA_964487165.1 uncultured Solibacteraceae bacterium
AGCGCGGAAGTATTGGCAGCGGCGCCAGGTTGAGGTAATCCTGCGCGTCGGGCAAAATCTTGTCCCACTTGAGCACCGTGACGATGCCCGTGATCCCCATCGCCAGGGCCAGAAACAGGTACTTGTCGGGCAGGGAGATGAGAAAAATGTCCTGATGCAGGCGCCCGCGAGCCCAGGCCAGGAAAGTGGAGTATTTGTCCAGCAGGATGAAGCACGTCATCGAGCCCGGTACCGAAAGCAAACCCAGCAGCGCGCCCAGGCCCAATTGCACTTCGCTCGATGCCGGGTCTTCCTCGCTGCGCACCAGCCGCACCAGGAAATGGCGCACCAGCCGCGCGAACGGCCGATCCTTATGCCACCACGGCCGCGAGAATATTTTGCGCCATCCGTTCGGCATCGGTTTGCTCCGTGATCTGCATGAATCCGGCTTCCAGGCCCAATCCTTCGAACCCGTCGCGCACTTCCTCCAGCGTGCCCGCGGCCACCACCGATCCTTTCTTGAGCAACACCAGGTGGCTGCATAGTTTCTCCACCTGCTCCAGCACCGGCGAGGAAAAGAAGATCGCCTTCCCCTGTTCGGCCAGCATGACGACCACCCTTCGGACCACCAGCGCGCTGGTCACGTCCAGCCCGGAGAACGGCTCGTCGAGCACCAGCAGTTCGGGATCGTCGATCAACGCCGCGATGAGCACGATTCTCTGGCGCATGCCTTTGGAATAGGAAGCGATGGGCGTGTCGCGGTGGGGGTAGAGTGTGAACCCCTCCAGCATGGCGGTGGCTTTTTCGGCGAAGCGGCGGCGATCCAGCCCGCGCAGCGTGGCCACCAGGTCGAGGTATTCCCAGCCGGTGAGGAAGCCGTATAAGTCGGGCTGTTCCGGAACGTAGCCCATGCGGCGCTTGAAGGCGCTCAGCTGGCTGCCGGCGATGGGCTCGCCGTGAAACAGCACCGCGCCGCGCGTAGGTTCCACCATCCCCGTGATCATCTTCACGATGGTGCTTTTGCCGGCGCCGTTAGGGCCGAGCACGCCCAGGATCTCGCCGGCGCGGATGGAAAAGCTGGTGTCGCGGACCGCGGTGACGGCGCCGTAGCGCTTGGCGAGTCCGCGAGCTTCCAAAATGGGAGAGTGCATGCTAGCGGTAGTGGACACCGCCATCGCGCGAAAAGTTCCAGGGCGAGTGAGTCAAGTGTGCGCCGGGGGCGGACGCCTCGACCGAACAGCGGACAGGGCCGCGATGGAGCCTTACGCTGACCGTTGTAAGATGATAGCCATTCAGGAGGAACGGAATGAGCGTATCTCCTTCGCCGGCGACGGGCGTCCGGTTCGGCAGCCTGCCACCGAAAAGTTGGACGATTGTGGCGTGGGCGGCGGTGGCAGCGGCGTCGGTGATCCTGACGTATCTGATTACATTGGCGCTGGGGTTGGCGCTTACCGGCTTCGGTGTTCTAATGGCGCTGGCGTCGATCCCGCAGGTCTCGCTCATCGGAATCCTGCTAGCTGCGTTCGCGTTGTTTGTGGGCGTGACGGTCCTATGGTCAATGGTTCCGCGCAAGGTTTCGCTCGATCTGGCGGGAACGCCGATCGATCTCTCGCGAGAGGTGCGGTTGCGGGAAGAATTGGAGGCGATCGCGCGAGCGATGGGGGAGCGCATGCCAAAGGAGGTGTCTTTGATCCCGGCTGCGAACGCGGCGGTGATGCAGTTCCGCGGTGAGCGACGGATGCTGTTAGGGCTACCCCTCTTACAGTTACTGACGGTCTCGCAGTTCCGGGCGGTGATAGCACACGAATTCGCGCATTATTACGCGGGCGATACGCGACTGGGGCCGTGGGTGTTCAAGGCCAGAGACAGTATGACGCGGGTGCTGGTGAATTTGACGCGCGAATCGGAGGTGCTTTCGTTGCTGAGAAGGTGGGCGGTGATCGCAATTTTGCATATGGTGATCATCGGAGGGCTGGTCTTGTACTGGAAATTGCTGGCACGGATTACGCAGTACATCTCCCGGCGGCAGGAGTTTCGCTGCGACGAGTTGGCGTGTTATGTGGCTGGGTCGGCGAGTTTGGAGGGAGGGCTGCGCAACGTAAGCCGGGCGGACGCGGGGTTTGGCGCCTATTGGAGCCGGGTGGTGGCGACAGCGACGGCGTCAGAAGAAGAAACTGCAGCCATGCCGCTC
>CAZARO010001265.1:0-2169 GCA_964487165.1 uncultured Solibacteraceae bacterium
CGGACCGCCCCAATGGCCGGGGGGAATCGGAAGCCGGATCAGCCGCGCGGGCTTGGCGCAGGCCTCCGTATTGCTCTCGTCGGTGATCACCAGAGTCTCGGCCTTCACTTCCTCCAGCATGTCTACCACCGCCGAAATCGACTGCCACGTGACCCCCGCCGGAGCGAAGATGAAGACCGGAAAGGCGTGCTCCACCAGCGCGATGGGCCCGTGCATCAGGTCCGCCGATGAGAATCGCTCCGTCACCACGTAGCACGTCTCCATCAGCTTCAGGCCGAATTCCAGCGCGTTGGCGTAATTCAATCCGCGGCCCACCGTCACCGCCCGCGACATGAACATGTACCGCTCCGCGATTTCGCCCACGCGCTCTTCCACCTCCAGCACGTTTGCCGTCCACTGCGGCAACTCGCGTAGCGCGTCGAATGAGACCTCGCCGCCCAGCGCGTACGCCAGCAGGTATAGCGCTAGAAGCTGGCAGGTGTAGGTCTTGGTGGCGGCCACGCTCTCTTCCTTGCCGGCTTGCGCCAGCAGGCTGAATTGCGAGATCTCCGTCATGGTGCAGTGGGCTTCGTTGGTGATCCCCAGGGTGGTCGCGCCGCGGCTGCGCGCGTCCGCCAGTACGGCGTTGGTATCGGTGGATTCACCCGATTGCGAGATCCCCACCACCAGCACCTCCCGCATATCCACCGGGCTCGCGTACAGAGTCAGCACCGAAGGCGCCGCCAGCGAGACCGGAATGTGCGTGGTGATCTCGATGAGGTAGCGGCCGAACTGTGCGGCGTTGTCCGACGTGCCGCGCGCCACCAGGATCACCAATCGCGGCCGGTTGGATTCCAGGTGCCGGCGCAGTTCCCGCAACCCGGCGGCCGCGCACTCCAGGGTCTTGGCCAGCGCTTCGGGCTGCTGACGGGTCTCTTGCAGCATCTTTGACATGGCGCTCAAGTTCCAATCTGAGCCACCGGCGGCTCCAGCGTCCAGTATCGAACGGTTGTGGGCCTGTTGCAGGGGGTTCGTTACCCCCACCGAACGCCGTTGTTTTCAGCACTTGCTTCGGTCCGAGCCGTCAAATCTGATAAAATCGATCCGGTGGGTGGGTGTCGCAGGGACATAAGCCCGATATTTCTCCGGTGCCGCCGCAGGACTCGCGTCAGGCCGCGCCCGTGACCGAGGAACAGGTCCGCGAGGAATTAGGCCGGGTCCTCGCGTCGCACGAGTTCCGCGCCAGTAAACGCAGCCAGGATTTCCTCCGTTACGTGGTGGAAAACACGCTTCAGGGCCATGGCGACATGCTCAAGGAGCGCACCATCGGCATCGAAGTTTTCGGCCGGCCCACCAGCTACGATCCCAGCGACGATGCCACCGTCCGCGTCAAAGCCGGAGAGGTTCGCAAACGGCTCGGCATTTATTACTCCGATCACGGATCTCATAATCCGCTACGAATCGAACTGCCTTCCGGCACGTACATACCGGAGTTCCACCTGGTGAACGCTCCCCCGCCTGAGAATTCGGCCGATGCAACCGCGCCATCCGCCGCACCGCTTCCGATCGAGATCCCCGCCCGCCACGCTGCGCTGCCACTGCGCCGGTTGGCTCTTGCCGCACTGGTGATAGTGGCAGCCGCCGCTCTCGTTTGGGTCCTGACTCGCCCGCCGGTCACGACGCTCGATCAGTTCTGGGCCCCGGTGCTGAATGGCACGACGCCCATGCAATTGTGCGCCTCCTACGTGCCGGTGTATGGCGTGGATATCGACCCTACCCTCACTCCGCCCACGCGCGTGGACGATTTCACGCTCCTGACCGATCAGTTCGTGGGCGGCGGCGACCTGATCGCTACCTCCCGCCTGGCGGGCATGCTCGCGCGCCTGCATCGCCCTTATCGAGTCAAGCTCGGGAATGAGCTTTCCTTCGCCGATCTCCGATCCGGCCCGGCCATTCTGGTAGGGTTTTCGTACACCCGCTGGAGCCAGATCAGCGATCAGATGCGCTTCTTCGTGGATGGGTTCCGCCGCCCGGCCGGCATCACCGACAATGGCAAGGCCACCGAATGGATGCTCCCCAGCCTGCCGCGCGACCGCCATACCACCGAAGACTACGCCATCGTCTCACGCGTCTTTCATCCCGACACCCACGCCATGCTGGTGGAGCTCGCCGGCATCACGCAATACGGCA
>CAZARO010001266.1:0-2167 GCA_964487165.1 uncultured Solibacteraceae bacterium
GAAGAAGGGCGGCGCGTGATCGCCCTGCTGGAAGAAGTTTCGCGCCGCGCCGATGACGATAAGCGCGCCTATCTGGCCGAGCCGAACCCCAGCCTCCGGCCTCGCATTCTGGTAACCGGCGCCAACGGGTTTCTCGGCAGCGCCCTGGTAAAACGGCTGCGCGCGGAGTTGCGCGAGCCACTGCGTTTGTTGATTCGCCGGCCGCCCGCGAGCGCGCCGCCCGAAGATCTGCAACTGGTGTATGGCGACCTGGGGAACCCCGCCGTCGTCGATCGCGCCATGGAAGGCATCGAAATCGTCTTTCACGTGGGAGCTTCCACAAAAGGCGGGCCGTTCGAGTTCCACAGCGGCACTATTTGGGGCACGCGCAACGTGATCGACGCCTGCGAGCGCCACGGGGTCCGCCGCCTGGTGTATGTCAGCTCCATGAGCGTGCTCGACCATGCCGGACATCGCGCCGGCGTCGCGGTGAACGAATCTTCTGACTGCGAGCCGTTTCCGAAACAGCGCGGCCTCTACACCCAAACCAAGCTCGAAGCCGAAAAGATGGTGCTCGAAGCCGTGGCCGCCGACCGCATCCACGCCGTAGTCCTGCGCCCCGGACAGATTTACGGACCGGGCGCCGAAAAAATCCCGCCTTCGGGGACCATCGCCATGGCCGGCCGCTGGCTGGTGGTGGGCTCGGGCAACCATCATGTTCCCCTGGTTTATATCGACAACGTGGTGGACGCGCTGATGCTCGCGGCTTCGGGCGATTTGCCCAACGGCGCCATTTTCCAGTTAGTCGATCCGCTGGGGCTGTCGCAGCGCGAGTATGTCGATTGCGTGCGCCGCTCCCGCCCGGTAAAAGCATCGTATGTGCCGGCATGGTTTCTCAAGCTGGCCGGATTCGGCGTCGAGTTACTCGGAAAAGTGCTGAAGCGTCCAGTGCCCTTGACTCCTTACCGTGTACGCTCTATCACGCCGCTCTGGCCCTGCGACTGTACGGCAGCGCATACCGTTCTAGGCTGGAGTCCCCGCGTCAGCATTCAGGAAGGGATGGCGCAGACCTTCCCGGCACGGGAGCGCTCTTCATAACTCTGGCCGAGCAATTGCTCACGCCCTAACATGAGCGCGAGATTGCGAAGTCTCTTTCTGATCGCCGCCAGCGCACTAACCGGCTCTCTTTGCTTCGGACAATCGATTGCGATCGGAGCCGTCGGTGGAGTTCGGGCCACCGACGATTTGACCGGCCAGGCGGTTACGAGCGTGTCAGGACGTTACATAGTCGGCCCGGAATTGGACATCGGCCTGCCCCTCGGCTTCGGAATTGAGGTCGACGCATTGTATCGGCGCCAAGCCTACAATGCACTCGACACCGGCATTGCACCCTTTTACGAGCGCGCGAATTCCTGGGAATTCCCGCTGCTGCTCAAATACCGGCTGCCATTTCCCCTGATCAAGCCGTTTCTCGAAGCCGGGTACGCGCCGAAAGTCGTAAACGGATCGGTCCACTACGATTCTAACGGCACCACGCAAAGCACGAATTTCCCCACAACCCAAGGCATCGTCGCCGGCGGCGGAGTGCAGTTCGGAATCGGCCGTCTGCGTCTCTCGCCGGCGGTCCGCTACACGCGTTGGCTCGAAGCTCCGATTCTGGTTAACTTCGGCGATGGCCCGGAGTCTATATCGGCCCAAAACCAGGTGGACTTTGTGCTCGGGATCACGTGGAAGCTTCACTGACATACCAGCCCCGTTTTTCCGCAACCTGCTAGACTTGCTCTTTGATGCCTAAAGCAACACTGTTGGAATGCAGCCTTTGCAAACAGACCTATGACGCCGGTCAGGTCGCCAATCTGTGCACCTGCGGAGGGCCGCTGTTAGTCCGCTACGATTTCTCGACCATCCGGCATCGATGGTTGCGGCGCGACGTCCCCCACGGTCCGTCCAACATGTGGCGCTATGCCCCGGTGTTGCCGCCTTCCGATTCATTCATCGTTTCACTGGGCGAGGGTTGGACGCCCCTGCTGCGGACGCGCCGTTTGGGTGCGCGCCTGGGCGCCGAATCGCTCTGGGTCAAAGACGAAGGGATGAACCCGACGGGCTCCTTCAAGGCGCGGGGGCTTTCCTGCGCCGTCTCCATGTGCGTGGAACTGGGCATTAAGAAAGTCGCCATCCCCTCGGCCGG
>CAZARO010001267.1:0-2167 GCA_964487165.1 uncultured Solibacteraceae bacterium
CCGAGAAGCAGAAAGCCCCCAAGTTCAAATCGCCCACCGTCACCCCCACGCCCGATCGCAAGAGCCTCATCCACGGCCTCGCCGATGTCTGCTCGCACGACGCCCTCTGGCTGGTGGCTTCGGTCTGCGAGTATGTGAAGGAGACGGCCGACGTGGCGCTCTTCGACGAGACGGTTCCGTTTGCCGACCAGGGTGAGGCCACGGTGTACCAGCACCTCAAACGCGCGCTCGATTTCTCCGCCGAGCAAGTGGGCCCCACCGGCATCTGCAAAGGTCTGCGCGCCGATTGGAACGATTGCCTTAATCTGGGCGGCGGCGAAAGCGCGATGGTGTCGTTCCTGCATCATTGGGCGCTGACGGCGTTCGTCGAGGCAGCCGAATTCCTCGGCCGTGCGGAAGACGCCCGCCGATATTGCCTGCTCGCCGAAAAAATCCGTGCTGCCTGCGAGAAAGAGCTGTGGGACGGCGAGTGGTACATTCGCGGCATCACCGCCAAAGGCGTCAAGGTGGGCACGCGCGCGAGCGAGGAAGGGAAGATCTTCATCGAGAGCAATACCTGGGCCGTCGTCTCGGACGCCGCGTCGCAGGAGCGCGCCCGCTCCGCTATGGACGCCATCGATCGCCACCTTTATTCGCCCTACGGCATCCACCTCTTGTGGCCGTCATTCTCCAAACCCAATGACGACATAGGCTTCGTTGCGCGGGTCTACAAAGGCATCAAGGAAAACGGCGCCATCTTCAGCCATCCCAACCCCTGGGCGGTAATCGCGGAATGCAAGCTGGGGCGCGGCTCGCGCGCCATGAAATTCTACGATTCCCTGCTGCCGTACAACCAGAACGACCGGATCGAAATCCGCGAAGCCGAGCCATACTCTTACTGCCAGTTCGTGATGGGCCGCGATCATACCGCTTACGGCCGCGCCCGCCATCCATGGCTGACCGGCAGCGGCGGCTGGAATTACACCGCGGTGACGCGCTGGATCCTGGGCATTCGCTTAAAGTTCGATGGCATGACGATCGACCCGTGCATTCCCGCCAAATGGAAGGAGTTTGAGGTGACGCGGCAGTGGCGCGGCGCTACGTTCCGGATCTCGGTGAGTAATCCCGAGGGCGTGGAGAAGGGCGTGAAGTCGGTGACGCTCGATGGACGGTTTGTGGCGGGTCCGATTCCGGCACAGGAGGCTGGGAGTGTGCACGAGGTCGCGGTAGTGATGGGGTAGGTTTCACCGAACCACAGTGAACGCCAGTCGGCGGTTTGGTCCGTAGCGAAAGATCGCGAAATCGTCGTCCAGCGAGGCCGCGCGTTCGACGCCGAGGCGTTGCATGACGGCAAAGCTGGTGCGATCGACAATCGAGAAATCCTGGTCCCGATAAGATCTGCCGATCTCCCAGGCCGAATCCAGGTCAGCAGCCCCCACGATTTCTACGGCGGCGACGCCGGAGCGAAGTCCCTCCCAGAAACGCTCCGCCGCGCGCGGGCTCAGTCTATTCCGGATCAGGGTCCAGGTCTCAACTAGAATATGATCGCTGGTAATCAACAGCTCTCCGTCCGAAAGAACTGCTTTGGCCCGGGCATTACTCGCGTCCGATTTATCCGCGGCGGCATACCAGATCGGGGTGTCGACGAAGAGACTTGTGCGGAGCGGCGTCAGCGCTTGTCCACCCCCGAAGTGAAGGCTTCCGCAAGCATGCCATCTTTATTCTTGGCGATATCGGAGCCGCCGGAGGAGCCCAGGTCGAATACAACCGAGGGATTAGCCACCGGCTGCTGCCCGCCCAGATCGCGCGCGACCAGGCGTCTGACGTACTCGGCGAAGGAGACACCCATATCGCGGGCACGTTGGCGAGCCCTGCGCCGAATGTCCGGCTCCAGGGTGATCTGCGCGCGCGACATCATGATGGGACTATCATATCGCGGTCCGCAGGCTCTCGTAGGAATGCAAGTTCCAAGGCGGAGATTGCAGCTTCAGGAGCTACCGTGGGGAAGTCGTCCACAAACTCCCTAACGTTTGCCCGCCCTCCAGACGTCGCTTCAGTCCGCCCCTACATTGTCCGCGTGATCTTATGCAGCATCCGCGGATGATCCGGATTCAGCCCCTTGATCTCCGCCAGTTGCGCGGCGAACAATTGCGCCGGCACGATGTACGGAATGGGCGTGTACAAATCC
>CAZARO010001268.1:0-2164 GCA_964487165.1 uncultured Solibacteraceae bacterium
GCCAGTTTTCTTGAACCGCTTAGACGCACCTTTGTGGGTCTTGAGCTTGGGCATGATTGTTACCTGGATCTTTCGAGGAAAGACTCTAGGATTATAACACGGGTCGGCAGCCGCGCTGCTTACACCCGCTGCGGCGTGGGAATCTGAATCAGGTGATCGTCGGGCGCCGTCATCTGCCAGACTTGCGCGTCCCATCGCTCCGGCCGCAGTATGCGCAACACGGCGACCTCATCGCAGGCCTGGAACTTGGGGCAGCGCAGGCAGTCTTTCCACGCCTTCAGGGGTAACGCGCCCCGTTCCACCACGTGAAAGCCCACCTTGCGGAAGAACTCCGTCACGTAGGTGAAGGCAAACGCCGCGTCCAACTCATACTCCTGCGCTTCCGTCACCAGCGCGCCCACCAGCCGCCGTCCCACACCGAGCGTTTTGGCCTGCTCGGAAACCGCCAACGACCGGATCTCCGCCAGCACCGGGCTATAAAAGTGAAGCGCACCGCACCCCAGCAGCTTCTCGCCGGAAAGAATCACGGTGAAATCGCGGATGGCCTCGGACATTTCGAATTCCGTCCGCGGCAGCATCACGCCCTTGGCGGCGTAGCCGTTGATGAGATCGAGAATCGGCGGAATGTCGTGCATGACGGCCTTGCGGACGGTAAGCCGCAGCCGAGCGCCTTGCTTCGACTCCACGAAATCATCTGCCTGCAAACTGCTGATCATGCGATTTGTCCCTCCCCCAGAATCATCTCGGTGCCAATTTCCTCGCCCGCCAGAGCGCGCGCCAGCACATCCGGCGCCGCCCCCGGCGCGATGCGGACCCGCGCCACTCCCCCCGCCAGCGCGTCCAGCGCGGCATTCAACTTGGCCTGCATGCCGCCGGTAGCGACGCCGCCGGCGATCAGTTCGCGGCTCCCGCCGGCGGTCAGCACGCGCCGAATGCGCCGGTCGCCATCCAGCACGCCTTCCACGTCAGTGAGGAAGATGAGCCGGTCGGCGCCGAATGCCGCGGCGCAGGCCACGGCCATCTGGTCGGCATTCACATTGTACACGCAGCCCTGCCGGTCGCCGGCCACGCACGCCACAACCGGAATATACCCGCCGGTCACCAGCAGGTGAAGCAGCGCCGGGTTCGAGCGCGTCACGCGGCCCACCGCGCCCAGCGCCGGGTCCATCTGTTCCGCCTCCACCAGGAGAGCGTCGATGCCCGAAAGTCCCACGGCCAACGCTCCGGCGCGATTCAGGCTGGCCACCAGTTCGTGATTGACGCTGCCGGCGAATATTTTGAGGACGGCGTCGAGCGTTTCCGGGGTGGTCACCCGCAGTCCGCCGGCGAAGCGGCTCTCGATGCCGCGTTCGGCCAGGTAGCGGGTCATCTGCTTGCCGCCGCCGTGCACCACCACCAGTTCCACGCCGCGCCCGCGCGCCGCAGCCAATTGCGCGGCCAGCGAATGGCGCGATTCCGCCGCATCCAGCAGAGTGCCGCCGAGCTTCACCAGTACCTTCATACCAGCACCTTCACAGGAGCGCCCTTCTCACAGCAATCCCTGCGTCTCAGGATATCCCAGCATCAGATTCATGTTCTGGATGGCCTGCCCGGCGGCGCCTTTCACCAGGTTATCGATGGCGCTGACCACTACCGCGCGACCGCTGCGGGCGTCGAAAGTGACCCCGATGTCGCAGAAGTTGGTGCGCGCCACGGCATGCAGGTCGGGAAAGCGGCCGGGCTGGTAGATGCGCACGAACGGCTCGCCGGCGTAGCGCGTTTCGTACAAGCGCACCAGATCTTCGGCGCTGGCGACACCGGTGGCGCGGAAATAGATGGTCTCGAGGATGCCGCGGTCGAGCGGCAGAAGCTGCGCGGTGAAGCTGAACTCGCGGTCTTCCAGGCCGGAGATCTGGAGCACCTCGGGCACGTGCCGATGGCGCAGGACGGAGTAGGCCGAGAAATTCTCGGTGACCTCGCAGAAGCTGGACGAGAGACGCGGCTTGCGGCCGGCCCCGCTGACGCCCGATTTGGCGTCGCACACGATGCCCGCCGCGCGGTCGACCACCCCGGCTTCGACGAGCGGTCGGATGGCGAGATTAGCGGCGGTAGGGTAGCACCCCGGGTTGGCGACCAGGCGCGCCGCGGGAATGCCGGCGCGGCAGAACTCCGGCAACCCGTAGGC
>CAZARO010001269.1:0-2160 GCA_964487165.1 uncultured Solibacteraceae bacterium
CGGTCTCCTTTGTGAGCGAAATCGCAGGGATGGTTGCCCAATCCGCTGCAATGGCTGAAGCCCGCGCAACCGGTGGTGTGGCCTTCAGCCCGCCAGCTGGCCGGCTGGAAAGCCGTGGGCGACATCTGGGCACAGCCACGATTGCCGGCCCCACTTGGCTTCTCAAACTCTGAGACTTTTATGGATAGCGCCGCCCCAACGGAAAAGGGCCGCTCCCCTCGAAGCGGCCCTCGTGCTAACGCACTATTTTCCAAAGAAGAAACAGCATCCCGGCGGCAAGTCCAGCCCCGGCATTATATTCCTGGTTGGTTAGATACAGGGCGAATCGAAAAGGATTCGAATTTTCGGAGCGATGCGAAGTGAGTCGCGGCAGCAGCAGCGGAACGGCAGTGGCGTAAGCGGCATAGTCACTAAATAGGTGATGCAGATGCTCCGACTCGTTCTGGATTACCGGCAGATAAACCAGAACGAACACGGCGGCGAATAACACTCCCAGTCCCGGACTGCGGGCGGCGATGGAAAGTCCGGCCGCCACTAATAGCGTGCCCAAATAGAGCGGGTTGCGGGTGTAGGCGTAAGGTCCGCCGGTGGCCAGTTGTTGGTTCTTCGCCAGACACCCGGCCGCCCAGGCACGCAGCGCCAGCCCCAGCAGCGCCACCGGCAGTCCGATTTCAAGTGAGAGCGCCGTGGGACGGGAAAACCAGGCGAATACCGCGACGATGAGAAAGCCGCTGGGCACGCGCAGGCGGGCGACCGCGTCGGCATACGGCTTGGGGAAGCGAATCATGAGCAGCGGCACCCGAGCGCGGCCCGCAAAGCCTCGAAGACTTCGGCGGGAGTGATATTTTCCATGCTTTCGTCGATGACGACGCCGCGTTTGTAAGTGGTGATGGCGGCCGCGCTGCGCAACACCCGCAGCGAGTTGCCGTAAGGGCCGTTGCGAGCCGGGTCGGTGGGGCCGAAAATGGCCACACCGGGCTTCGCAAGAGCCGCTGCGAGGTGCAGCGGGCCGCTATCCACGCCGACCACCGCGGTCGCCCGCCGGGTAGCGTCGATCAGGCCCGGCAGCCCCGAGTAGTGCGCCAAGGCCGGCGCGATCTCTCCGAACGGCGCCCCCGGCGGGCCGTTCAGCACTAACGGGATGCCCAAGTCTGAGCGGAGGCGCGCGGCCAGGGCACGATAATGCGCCAACGGCCACTGCTTCGATGCCCATCCCGCCAGCGGCGAGGCCAGCACGAACTCACCGGCGGGAAGATCGCCTTCCGGACGGCCGGGCGGCAGCGGGAAAACCGGCGGACCGTCGCAAATGGCGCCGGCGGCCGCGGCCAGATCCAGATTGCGGTCCACGACGTGGGCCGCGGAGCTGGAGATTCGGGGCCGATAGAAGAGCGCGGCGGCCCGTTCGCGCACCTGGCCGCCATCGAAGCCGTAAATACGTTCGGGGTGTGCTGCGGCGGCGACCAGGGCCGATTTCAGCAGCCCCTGAAAATCGACGGCGAACCGGTAATTGGATCCGCGCAGCGCCCGGTAACTGGCCACGAGCCCCTGAAAAGAATCGCGGCGCAGTGAAATCAGGCCGTCGACGAAAGGGTTCCCGTCGAGCAGCGGCGCCCATCTCGGCTCCACCACCCAGGCGAGCGGGGTATCGGGATGGCCCATCCTGAGAGCGCGCACCGCGGGGAGGGCATGCAGGATGTCGCCCATGGCGCCCAGGCGAACCACCAGGATCATCGGTCGGGAGCTAGGTTCGCCGGCTGTGGACATGCTCGATCAACTGCCGGGTGCGGTCCGCATCGGCTTCTTCCATATCAATGATTTCCAGAGGTTGCAGGGAAGACGCCAAAGTCTCCACGTCCTCATTTTCGGCGAGTAAGACGTAGTCTACCACGCGTAATGCGGCGGCCATTTCCGCCCGCGCGGCGAGCGGGACCAGTTCGCCCTCGAACGGCCGGAGCGCGACCGCCAGGCTCCCGAATGCGGTGCGCTGGCGCGCCGCCGCCAGATCGGCGACGGCTTCCACTCGGAGAATATCGAAGCGTCCCAGCACGAGCAACAGGGGGCGCGGCGGATCGAGTGAGGCGAGAGCGGCTGGGGTCAGGATTTTAGTTCGGGTGTCCACGAAGAGGCGGTCTCCTTCCAAAGTTCCTGCGCGACGGCGGC
>CAZARO010001270.1:0-2159 GCA_964487165.1 uncultured Solibacteraceae bacterium
GGCCTGGACGAACAGCTACAGCAGCCGCAACGAGCCGGATGCCGACGACCGGCTGGTCGCCTCGCCGGGCGGCTATATTTGGGACGCCTGCGCCAGAAAGGGCCTGACTTTCCGCACCTATGGAGAGATGGCGAGCTTCGTCTCCACCCCCGATTCGGAACCGCAACCGAAGGGCACCGGCTCCCTCACCGGGCACATATCGGTGGAGTGGCTGAAAGTGAAGGCGAAAAGCGGCCGCGATCCCGATAAAGCCGCGGTCTTCGTCAAGGAATTGCAGGACGCGGAAAAGACCGGCGAGTGGCCCAATTTCATGGTCATGTCGCTGGGCGAAGATCACACCAGCGGCCTGACACCGAAGGCGTTCACGCCGGCCGCGCAGGTCGCCTCCAACGATCAGGCGCTGGCGCAAATCGTGCAGGCGGTGAGCCACTCGCGATTCTGGAAAGAGACGGCGATCTTCGTGATCGAAGACGACGCGCAGAACGGGCCGGATCACGTCGACGCGCACCGCACGGTGGGCCTGGTGATTTCCCCGTGGATCAAGCGGGGCGTGGTGGACAGCACCATGTACAGTACGTCTTCATTTGTACGCACCATGGAGCTGATCCTGGGCCTGACGCCCATGACGCAGTTCGATGCCGCGGCAACTCCGCTTTCTTCTTCGTTCACTGCTGAGCCGGCCTTCGATGCCATCGATCCCATCGCGCCGCAAGTGGATCTGACGGCGCGAAATCCGGCCACGGGAGCAGGCGCAATTGCATCGTTAAAGCTGGATTTCTCGGACTATGACCGCGCCGACCCCGATGAGCTGAATCGCATTCTGTGGGCAGCTTTGAGGCCGGGCGAGACGATGCCGGCTCCAGTGCGCAGTGCTTTGGTGGGTCGCGCGGCGGCGAAATAGCTTCGCTGGAGCTTCGTGCAGAGGGCCGGTCCTCCGGTATCCGAACCGATGGCACCGGTTGCGCCCGCGTGAGCCGCCTGGGGTGCGCGACATAGAAGTAGGAACGATCGTCGTAAGAGTACGTGCGCGACAACAGCTCTCAATCTCGGCGGGGTCCTCTCAGAGTTCATAAATATCCCGGAGCGTCAACATTTGCTTAGATTCGCGCCTTGGAAGCCTCGTGGCCCTTCGACATGGGTCGCCGGCAGCGGCATGGCGCCTGGCGCACTGGGGTACGCTCAGATTCTTGCTGTTTTCGTTGGACATTCGGCCTTGCCTACACTTTCGTGTCGCCCACCCAGCAGCCTGCACCCAATCCCCGCCCAGCGGCATCTATAGTATACTGGCACGAGCACACAGAGAAACAGCCATCGCCCGATGCGCGATTACATAGAACTGACGAAACCGAGGATCACCTGGCTCATCCTCATGAGCACCGGAATCGGGTACTTTTTTGGACTTCCGGCCGCCGCGAACTGGCTCGATTTCCTCAAGGGAATCCACCTTCTTTCGCTCCTCCACACCATCGTGGGCACGGGACTGATCGCGTCCGGCACCGCGGCGCTGAATCAGTGGTATGAGCGCGAGGCCGATCGCCACATGCGGCGTACCGCCGGCCGTCCGCTGCCCTCCGGCAGGCTGTCGGCGAATGGCGCGCTGGCGTTTGGCGCGGCCCTCTCCATCGCCGGATTCCTGGAGTTGTGGCTGGGCGTCAATCCCCTCTCGGCCGCCATCGGCGCCTTCACCCTCGCCAGCTATCTCTTCTTGTATACGCCCATGAAGCAGCGCACCTGGTGGTCCACCACCGTGGGCGCCATTCCCGGGGCCATGCCGCCAATGATCGGCTACGCCGCCGCCGCCGGCGCCATCACGCCGCAATCCTGGGTGCTGTTCGCCATCCTCTTTATCTGGCAGTTCCCGCACTTTTACTCCATCGCCTGGATGTACAAAGAGGACTACGCCCGCGCCGGCATCCGAATGCTGCCCGTGGTTGAGCCCGATTGCCGCTCCACGGCGCGCCAGATCGTACTGTACGGCATCGTCCTTATCCCCGTGAGCCTGATCCCCGCCATCCTGGGGATGTCGGGGCGCATTTACGTGGCGGGCGCGCTGCTGTTGGGCGTGTGGTTTTTGTATTCGGGCGTACGGGTGGCATTGGAACGTAGTCTGTCGCGCGCGCGTGGGGTGCTGGTAACATCGGTATTGTATCTGCCGCTGA
>CAZARO010001271.1:0-2159 GCA_964487165.1 uncultured Solibacteraceae bacterium
ATCTTTAGCGTGGTGGATGCCGTGCTCCTCAAGCCCCCCTATCCGCGCGCCGGCCGTCTGCTGGTGATCTGGGAAAAGAACCCCTCGCAGAATCAATTCAAACTACTGGTGGCTGGCGGCAATTTCCTGGAGTGGCGCCGGCAGAGCCGCCTGCTCGAATCGGTCGCGGCCTATCAGGAAGTACACGTCAATCTCACCGAAGGCCCCGCCGGCCACATCGACGCCGAAGAACTCCCCGCCTTGCGAATTTCCGCGGGACTTTTGCCGCTCCTCGGCGTCCAGCCCCTTGTGGGACGCCTCTTCCGCCCCGATGAGGACCAACCCGGACGCACCGATTCCGCCCTCCTGAGCTACCCCCTGTGGAGGCGGCTGGGCGCGGACCGTTCCATCCCCGGCAAGACCATCCACCTCAACGATAAGAGCTACACCGTGCGGGGAGTGCTGCCGCCCGGATTTCGCGTGCTCGGCAGCGCCGCCGACGTGTGGATCCCGCTGGGCATCGATCCCGCCGACACCCGCGCGAACCACGGCCGATACCTCATCGTCATCGCGGGCATGCGCCCAGGCGTTACCGTGGCGCAGGTGCGCGCCGAGATGGATTCGCTCGGCGACACCCTGGAGCGTGCCGATCCAGGCCTCAATCACGGTTGGCGGCCCGAAGTTTTTCCCCTTCGCGATGAGGTGGTGGGCTCAGTGCAGCAGCCGCTCCAGGTGCTCATGGGCGCGGTGGGATTTCTGCTCCTCATGGCCTGCGTCAACGTGGCCAATCTGCTGCTGGCGCGCGGCAATGCGCGGCGGCGCGAAATCGCCCTCCGCATGGCCATGGGCGCCGGCCGCGGACGCATCGCGGGGCAACTGCTGGCGGAGAGCCTGCTGCTCTCGCTGGCCGGTGGAGCGCTGGGGCTGCTGCTCGCCTGGGGCGCCATCGCTCTGGTGGCGCATCTCGGTCCCGCCAGCATGCCGCGTCTCGCCGAGGCCCGGTTGGATTGGCGGCTGTTCCTATTTGCTCTGGCCATCGCGGCCGCATCGGGCGTGCTTTTCGGACTGGCGCCCGCCATTCAGGCATCGGGCGCCAGGCTCAGTACCACCTTGCTCGAAGGCGGCCGCGGCCGCACCGCCGCGCGCTCCGGGCGCCTGCTGCGCAATGCATTGGTGGTGACCGAAGTGGCTCTCGCGGTGCTGGTGTTGATCGGCGCCGGTCTGCTGATGCGCAGCTTCGCGCGCTTGCGCGCCGTCGATCTCGGGTTCCAACCCTCCGGCCTGTTGACCTTGCGGCTCCCTTTGGCGGGCGCGCGCAACGCCGCCGCTGAACGGCGCATCGCCTTTGTGCAACAGGCCGAGGAGCGCGTTGCCGCTCTGCCCGGGGTCCGCGCGGTAGCGGCCGTCGACACCCTGCCGCTGGGCGGTTTCGGCTTCGCCGCCACTTTCGCCGTGGAGGGGCGGCCGGTGCCTGACGTGAAGCCCATCGCGTTGGTGCGCGGCGTCACTCCGGGATATTTTCGAACCATGCAGTTGCCGCTCCTGGAGGGCCGCGACTTCACCGCCGCGGAGACCAGCCAGACCCCTTTAACCATGATCGCCAGCCGCAATCTGGCGCGCCGGTTCTGGCCGCAAGGCGGAGCCGTGGGAAGCCATCTGCTGTTCGACCCCAACAACCGCCGCGCGGAGATTGTCGGGGTGGTGGGCGATGTCCAGCCCGAAACTATCCAGGGCGACCTCTGGCTCACGCTCTACTGCCCCTACGCGCAGAATGCCTTCCGCAGCATGACGCTGGTGATGCGCAGCTCGCTGCCGGCCGGCGCCGTGCTGCCGGCCGCGGCGCGCGCCATTCACCAGCTGGATGCCGCCCAGCCCGTGGCCGACGCCCAGCCGATAGACCGCGTGGTGGACGGAACCGTTGCCGCCGCCCGCTTCAACACCGTGATGCTGGCGATCTTCGCGCAGATTGCGTTCGTGTTAGCCGCGGTGGGCGTCTACGGCGTAGTCTCTTACGATGTGAGCCAGCGGACCGGCGAGATCGGCATCCGCCTCGCACTGGGCGCGCGGCCGGCGAGCGTGATGCGCCTGATTCTGACGCAGGCGGCGGCGCTGGCGGGTCTCGGGATCGCCGCGGGACTGGCGGCGGCGTGGGCGCTGACCCGTCTTATGGCTACCATGTT
>CAZARO010001272.1:0-2157 GCA_964487165.1 uncultured Solibacteraceae bacterium
ACGTAAAGATCAAGGAAGGCGATAAAGAGCGCCTGCAGGCCTTCGAAGGCACCGTGATCGCCCGCAATAATATCGGTCTGGGCGAGACGATCACCGTGCGCAAGGTCAGTTTTGGCCAGGGAGTGGAACGCATCTTCCCCGTGCATGCCAAAGTGGTGGACCACATCGACGTGGTGCGCACCGGCCGTGTGCGCCGCGCCAAACTGTACTACCTGCGCGGTTTGAAGGGCAAAGCAGCCCGTCTCAGAGAGCGCACCTAGGCCGCTTCACACCATGCGGCCCGAGGCAGCCGGTGGCAAATTCCGATGTCAAGCCACACTGGAACGAGAGCTCCGCGCGCGCGGCTTTCACGCCGTAGCGGGCGTGGATGAAGTGGGCCGCGGGTGCCTCTTCGGGCCGGTGGTGGCGGGCGCGGTGATCCTTTCGCCGGACCGCCCGGTGCGTGGCCTGAACGATAGCAAACTGCTGGAACCGGAACGGCGCGAAGTGTTGGCGGAGCGCATCCGCGAACGCGCCGTAGCGTGGGCCGTTGCCGCCGTGGACGCCGCCACCATCGACGCTATCAATATCTACCAGGCCTCCCGTCTGGCCATGCGCAAGGCGGTGGAGCAACTGCTCCCGGCGCCCAATTTCTTGCTGGTGGACGCCGTGCCCATCGACCTGCCCTTGCCGCAGCGCTCGCTCATCAAGGGCGACGCGCGCTGCCACGCCATCGCCGCGGCTTCCATCGTCGCCAAAGTGTATCGCGATGCCTGCATGCGCGTGTGGGACGAAGTTTTTCCCGCGTATGGGCTGGCCGCGCACAAAGGATATTCCACCCCCGAGCATTGCCTGGCCCTCCGCGAATTCGGCCCCACACCCTTGCATCGCCTCAGCTTCGAGCCGGTACGAGCCTGCTCGCGATTTCCGCTGGAACAGACATCGCAGATGGACTTATTCGAAACGGCGGGCGCCGCATGATGCCCACCGAGCCGCCGCCCGAGGGGATGCCTTTACCGCCGCCGATTGCCGCGGACGCCGTCCCGCCGGTATTGCCGCCGCCGGCGCCGCGCTATCGCTGGTATCACAAAGTCTCCGCGGTACTGTTCATCACCCTCTGCCTGGATATCGGGCTGTTCCTGCTGATCTGCCCGTGGACCGAATACTGGGATAATTTCGCGGTCTTCGTGCGCGCCTGGCGTCCCTATCTGGACAATATGTATATACGCGGTGCCATCAGCGGACTGGGAGTCGTAAATCTCTATATTTCTCTGGGCGAAGTGTTTCGGCTGCGGCGGTTTTCGGGCCGGTAGAAGCGGCGCGGGCTTGCCCGCGATGTCCCTGCGGGACATGGAAGTCAGGAGACAGGAGTCAGGAGACAGAATAAAAGCTGGCGCCGAGGGGCAGTGAAGCTGACAGCCGCACTCGCGGCCAGCATCGCTCGCGGGCTGAACCCCGCGCCTGGACTTCGGCCTTTTTCGTGGGGCAGCCAATCCTGGCTGTGCCCAGAGGGCGCCACGGCTTTCAGGCGGCCTCGCCGAAGCCGGAGAAAATACTTGCGAACTCGTGAGTGGTCTGTTCGGTTTGACTGCGGCCTGAAAGGCCGCCTGCAGGCACGATTGCCTGCCCCACTGGACAGCCGACTGCAGGCTATAAAAGGCCAAAAGCCGAGTCGCGGGCTGAAGCCGGCTGAAGCCCGCGCCACCAAGATGTGTCGATCCGCCTGGTGGGGTGGGCTTCAGCCCGCCACTTCGCCGACTTTCTTCAGCTCCAGCACCAGGTCGCCTTCGTCGTCCACGAAAAACGCCGGGGCGAAACGCCGGTTCCAGAGGAATTCGTCATGCCGGTAAGAATGGCGGGCGAGCACGGTCTGACTGAAAGTATCGTCGTACGCCTTCACCATAATCAGCACCTCCGCCTGGAGGCGCGCCATGTCTTCCGCCGTTTTACCCCAGAGCGGGCTGTCCTGGTCAATGGGATGAACCACCGTCCACGAGAGCGGCAGGAACAGGACCGTCGGCCGTTCCAGGCGGAGCATTTTGTAATTGCGTTGCAGCTTGCCGTCCACCTGGTCCACGGTCATCAGCATCACTTTCGCATCGAGCTCCATTAGCGAATTGGAGCGCCGGTTGACCACGCGGAACTGCAGGCTGGTGCCGTCCTGATACGGGGCCACCA
>CAZARO010001273.1:0-2157 GCA_964487165.1 uncultured Solibacteraceae bacterium
GGTGGATCCTTTCCCCGGAGACTGGGCAGCTGACTGGTACGACAGCGACAACCTTTACATCACTTATGACAACGGATATTACCTTTACGACACCAGGTATCCCAGTGTTGGCCTGGCAATTACCGTCGTACTGTAAGTTACGAATGCGCGCATCGCAAGTAGAGCGGCATCGAGGCGCGCGGGTCGGTTGGCTGCGCGCTTCCGTCTTAGGCGCGAATGACGGGATTCTCTCCACGGCGAGCCTGGTACTCGGTGTCGCGGCGGCGCATGCGACTCACGGCAGCATTGTGGTCGCGGGCGTCGCCGGCCTGGTCGCCGGGGCGATGTCGATGGCGGCGGGGGAATACGTGTCTGTCCATTCGCAGGCAGACACCGAAAAGGCCGATCTCAGGCTGGAACGCGCGGAGCTGAAGACGGACGACGCCGGCGAACACCAGGAACTGGCGGCGATCTACGTGGCTCGCGGGCTCGATCGCCAACTCGCCAGACAGGTTGCCGACCAACTCATGGCCCACGACGCCTTAGGCGCCCATGCCCGCGATGAGCTCGGCATCTCCCCGGCCTTCTCGGCGCGTCCCATTCAGGCTGCCCTGGCCTCGGCCGCTAGCTTTGCGGTGGGTGCGGCCATGCCTCTGGCGGTCACAGCGATAGCCCCTGATGCCGGACTGATTCCTCTTCTGGCGGGAACTTCCCTGCTGTTTCTGGCCCTTCTGGGAGGGCTGGCGGCACGCGCCGGGGGCGCCGGCGTGAGGCTGGGCGCGGTGCGCGTCACTTTCTGGGGCGCTCTCGCCATGGCGGCAACGGCAGGCGTCGGCGCATTGTTCGGCACCGCCGCATCTCACTGATATTTTTCAACAATCAAAAACGTGATGTCGTCAGTTTGCGCCATACCCTGAGTGAATTCCTCGATGGCTTGCAGGAATTTCCGCTCCATCGCCCGGCTTCCCGACGGAGCCTCTTGCCGAATCATCTGCAAGAGTCTCTGCTCGCCCAGCATTTCCTGCCTGGGGTTTTGCGCGTCCGTAACGCCGTCGGAAATCACCACCAGGATGTCTCCCTGATTGAGGTGGAAGGCGCGGGATTCATAAGTGGCGATGTCGAACATCCCCAGGAAAAAGGCATCCGAGAACAGCTTCTCGATTTTCCCCGTGGCGGCGCGGAACAGATAGGGTGGATTATGCCCCGCGCTGATGAATTGCCCCATGCCTTGCGGGTTCTGCAAGAAAAGAAAGAGCGTGACGAACTGGCCGGGAAGGGACTTCTCGCAAAGGAGCCGGTTGACGCGGGTCAACACCTCCCGCGGTTGCGTCCCGGAGTGAAATTCCATGCTGAGCGCGCCGAGCACCATCGAACTTAGTAAGGCGGCGGACATCCCCTTGCCGGAAACGTCGGCCAGGACTCCCATCCAATCTCCCGAACTCAGTTGCAGGAAATCGTAGAAATCGCCTCCCACATAGCGCGTGGGAACGTTGTATGCGTGGATGCGGTAGTTCTCAAACTGCGGCAGGCAACGCGGCAGCAGGCTTTCCTGGGTCTCCTGCGCCAAAGCTAATTCCTGCTCGCTTCTCTCTCGCTCCTCCAGGGTTTTGAGACGAATCACCTCCCGGCTTCGCTCCAGTTCGCGGACGGTTTCCTCCAGCCCCAGATGCAACAGGCGCACTTCCAGAATATTGTGTACGCGCGCGCGCAGTTCGGCCAAATCGAACGGCTTGCTGACGAAATCTTTGGCGCCGGCTTCCAGCGCGCGCAATTTGTGAGCCGGCTGCGCGGTGATCACGAGCACCGGAAGGTAGCCGCCCTGTTCGATTTCTTTGAGACCATCCATCACCTGAAAGCCATCCATGCCGGGCATGTTGAGATCGAGCAGGATCAGGGAATATCGGTTCTGCCGGTGGAGTTCGCAGACCGCCTTCGGGTCCGTGGTAGATTCCACGGAAGTATAGCCGGCGATGCGCAGCATGCCCTCCAGCAGAAGGACATTGGCTTGCTGATCGTCCACCACCAGGATTCTGGCGTTCAAAATGTCGGCAGGGCTCACCATGGCCTACCGTCCGGATTCACTTGGCATGACCGGCCTCCAGGCGAGCGAATTCCATTACTGCATCCAGCGTCTGCATGAACTCATTCACTCTGATCGGTTTGGTGAGATAGCGGAAG
>CAZARO010001274.1:0-2155 GCA_964487165.1 uncultured Solibacteraceae bacterium
GCGGCATGAAACCTTTGGATCGCTTGTCCGAGTATCTGGGCGCTGTCGAACGGCGGTTGCGTTTACTGGCGGTGACTCGCGGAGCGGCCGTAACGGCCGCGGCAGCCCTTTCCCTGACCGTTCTGGCCGTATTAATGGCCAACTATTTCGATTTCTCCAGCAGGAGCGTGATCGGCGCGCGCCTGCTGCTGTTTATCGGCCTGGCGCTGGCGCTGGCGGCCGCTTTGATCGTACCGGTGATCCGGCTCAATCGGCGCAATGCCGCGCGCGCGGCAGAGATGCGCTACCCGCAGTTCGAGGAACGCCTGCTCACTTTTACCGAGCGCCTGGAACAAAATCCTGGCGACCCGTTCCTGCCTCTGCTGGCTGACGATACCCTGGTGGTGGCCACGAAAGCGGCGCCCGAGCATGTGGCGCGCAATTCGTGGATCTTCAGCTTCTCTTCGGCCGCGCTGGTGTGCGCCGCCATCCTGATCTGGCTGGGTGTGGCGGGCGGCGGATTCCTCGGTTATGGCACGTCGCTGCTGTGGGGCGGGATTCCCAAGGGCGCTCTGAAGCCTTTTTACTCCATCCAGGTGGACCCCGGCAATCGCACCGTGCGCAAGCGCGCGGACCAGTTGATCACCGCCACGCTGAACGGTTTCAGCGCTCCGCAAGTGCGATTTTTCGCCCGCTTCGTGAGCGGCTCCAAGTGGGAAGAGACGGAGATGCGCCCCGCGCCCGCCAGTTCCTCCTACCAGTTTCTAATTGCCGGCGTGCCCGAATCGCTGGAATACTATGTGGAAGCCGGGGTTGTCCACTCCACTACTTACAAGCTCAACGTGGTGGACCTGCCTTCGGTAAAGAACATCAAGGTCACGTATCATTTCCCCGCCTGGGCGGAGATGAAGGACGTGGTCGAGAATCCCGGCGGCGATCTGCGTGCCGTGGAAGGGACTACCGCTGAAGTGTCGATCTCGACCGACCGGCCGCTCTCCACCGGCGCCATCCTGCTGGACGACGGCACCAAACTGCCGCTGCGCGAGAGTGCCGGTGGCCTGGTGGCCAGCGTGCCGATCACCAAGGACGGCCTGTATCACGTGGCCGCCGTGGAGGGCGGCGACGATGTGCGCTTGAGCGAGGATTATTTCATCGAGGCCCAGAAATATGAGCCGCCGGAGGTGAAGATCACCCGCCCCGGCCGCGACTTCAAGGCTACGCCGATTGAAGAGGTCTCCATCTCGGTGGAAGCCAAGCACGGCTTCGCGTTGAAGAGCGTGGATCTGCACTACTCGGTGAACGGCGGTCCCGAGAAAGTGGTTCCCCTGCTGCAGAACCTGGACGCCAAAACGGCCACCGGCAACACCATGCTCGCCATGGAGGACTACAAGGTCCAGCCGGGCGACGTGGTGAGCGTGTACGCTACCGCCAAGGACACTCGCAAGACTTCGTCCACCGACATGTTCTTCATCGAAATGCAGCCTTTCGAGCGGAACTACACCCAGTCGCAGGAAATGGGCGGCGGGGGTGGCGGCGGTGGCGACGACATGAATCAGCAGAGCCAGATTTCCGACCGCCAGAAGGAAATCATTACGGCTACCTGGAATCAGGCCAAGGGCCGGGGCGCCAGGGGCACGGAAGCCGAAAACGCGGCGTTCCTGTCGCAGATGCAAAGCAAACTGCGCGACCAGGCGAAGTCGCTCTCCGACCGCATGAAGGCGCGCCAACTGGAGGAAGCCGGCGATTCGTTCAAGAGCTTTGTGGACGATATGGACCAGGCCGTGGCCGCCATGGAACCGGCCGGCACGGAGCTCAAAGGCGCCAAGTGGGATTCGGCCCTGGTGCCGGAGCAGAAGGCGTTGCAGTTCCTGTTGCGCGCCGAAGCCACCATGCGCGATATCCAGGTGGCGTTCGGGCAGCACGGCGGAGGCGGCGGTGGCGGAGGCGGCGGCGCCACGCGCGACTTGCAGGGACTTTTCGATCTGGAGCTGGACACCGAGAAGAACCAGTATGAGGGCGCCCACAAGACGCAGTCCGCCGACGACAAGCAGAAGGAACTGGACGATGCGCTGCAGAAGCTGGAGCAACTGGCCAAGCGGCAGCAGGAACTCGATCAGCAGCAGAAAGGTCAGCAGCTGACCTCCGAGCAGCGATGGCAGCAGGAACAGTTGCGCCG
>CAZARO010001275.1:0-740 GCA_964487165.1 uncultured Solibacteraceae bacterium
GCCCGTTTGCAGCAACTTACCGAGCCGCGACCGCAAGGGAGCGGTTCCTGGCGACTAATCCCCCAAAACCGTTAGGCACCCCCCGCCGGTTCCACCACCGCCGACATCGAGCCCCTCGACCGCTCCAGGCGCCAATCCCTGCCGTAGGCGTGGATCTGGTCGCGCCCGAATTCCGCCTCCGCCAACTGGCAGGTGATCAGCACCGTGCGGCCGCAGCGGTCCACTTCTTCGGCGTGACGATAAGCCTGGTCCAGCGTGAAGATGAAGATCTGCTGCAGCATTTCGATGACGTAATCGTAGGTATGATCGTTGTCGTCCAGGAGCACGACCCGGTAAAGCGGAACTAACTGGTTCTGCTCGACAACTTCCGTATCGGGAGCAACAGTGGGCTTCGGCATGCACTCCGGCAGGAGCCGTTAAGAATAGTATCCGCCATTGGCCGCCGAGCCACAACCGCCAGCCGCCCCAGCCTCCAGCTGCGCGAAAATCCAAGCTGCGCCAAAATAGGAATTGCAGTGCCTCACCCCCCGCAGCATCGGGCTGTCTACCTGGACCACCACGCCACCACCCCGGTGGACCCGCGCGTGTTGGCCGCCATGCTCCCGTTCTTCGGCCCTAAGTTCGGCAACGCCGCCAGCCGCGGCCACCGCTTCGGCTGGGAAGCCGAGCAGGCCGTGGAGTTCGCCCGCAAACGCGTAGCCGCGCTGGCCGGCGCCACGCCGCGCGAAATCGTATTCACC
>CAZARO010001275.1:750-2155 GCA_964487165.1 uncultured Solibacteraceae bacterium
ACTATGGCCACCGAACACAAAGCCGTGCTGGACACGGTGCGCCACCTGGAACGATTCGGCTGCGCCGCCACCGTGCTGCCGCCGCGCCCGGACGGCCTGCTCGACCTCGACCGCCTGCGCGCCGCCATCCGCCCCGAAACCCTGCTGGTGAGCGTGATGTACGCCAACAACGAGATCGGCCTCATTCAGCCCATCGGCGAGATCGGCGCGATTTGCCGCCAGGCGGGCGTTCTGTTCCATTGCGACGCCGCGCAGGCATTCGGCAAGGTGCCCGTCGACGTGAACGCCGGCCAGATGGACCTGATGTCCGTGAGCGCCCACAAAATGTACGGACCGAAAGGCGTGGGCGCTCTTTATGTGCGCCGCAAAGTGCAACTGGCGGCGCAAATGGATGGCGGCGGCCACGAATCGGGATTTCGATCGGGGACCCTCAACGTCCCCGCCATCGTGGGCTTCGGGGAGGCATGCGCTCTGTGCGCCGGCGAGATGGCGGAAGAGGGCGTGCGCGTGGCCGCCCTGCGCGACCGTCTGCGGCAGCAACTCCAGAGCGGGTTGGAAGCCGTCACCGTGAACGGCTCGCTGGAACACCGCCTGCCCGGCAATCTGAACGTGAGTTTCGCCGGAGTCAATGCCGAAACCCTGCTGATGAGCCTGCCCGAAGTGGCACTATCCACCGGTTCCGCCTGCTCCTCCGCGGTGGCCGAGCCCAGCCATGTGTTGCGCGCCCTGGGCATCGGCGAGGGCATGGCGCATTCCTCGGTGCGTTTCGGCCTCGGCCGTTCCAACACTCCCGAAGAGATCGATTTCGTGGCCGGAAGAGTCATCGAATCGGTGCGGCGGCTGCGCGCCTTTACTCCAGTGCTGTAAGAGTCGGCGGGCTGAGGCCCTCGGTCGGCTCTGGCGAAACAGAGGCGCCCTTCCGAGCCCCGCGCGCCAGCAAGCGGTTCTTCGAATTTTGCAACTCCCTCACGTCCGTAATGTGATAAGAACGTACCTATGAGAAAACTGCTTGCGGTATCTATACTGGCAGCCCTCCTGATGGCGGCGCAGCAGACTCGCCGCGACGAGGTGCGATCGTCGGGCGCGGCGGACAAACCGTGCAGCAGGAGATGGTCTTCACGCCGCGCGCCAAGCGTGTGATCGAGTTGGCCTTCGAAGAGGCCCGTCAGCTCAACCACAACTACATCGGAACCGAGCATCTCTTGCTCGGGCTCATCCGCGAGGGCGAGGGCGTCGCGGCGCGCGTGCTGACCAATCTCGGCGTCGATCCCGCCAAGGTGCGCGTACAGACGACGTCGCTGCTCGGAGCCGAGGGACAGCCGGTGGCCCCCAAGGGAAAATCGAAGACGCCGACCCTCGATGCGTACGGTCGCGACCTCACCGCGTTGGCGCGCGACAACAAGCT
>CAZARO010001276.1:0-2154 GCA_964487165.1 uncultured Solibacteraceae bacterium
GAACGCGTCACCATGGAGGACAGCGCCGCCAAGGCGTTTCGCACTAAGCGCGACAGCTCCATTCGGGTGGCCTCAAGGATGGTGCGCGACGGCGCGGCGCAGGGACTGGTGTCGGCCGGCAACACCGGCGCGGTGATGGCCACCGCCAAGATGGTGCAAGGCGTGGTTCCGGGAGTGGAGCGGCCGGCGATTGTGGCCGTGCTGCCAACTGCCATCGAAGGCAAACCCGTGGTGCTGGTGGACGTGGGCGCCAACGTGGAGTGTACGCCGCGCATGCTGGGCCAGTTCGCGGTGATGGCCGAGATTTATTCGCGCGTGATCCTGCACCAGCCGAATCCCCGCGTGGGGTTGCTCTCCATCGGGGAGGAAGAGCACAAGGGCAACGAGCTGACGCATGCCGCTACCCCGGTATTGAAGGGGCTCAATCTCAACTTCGTGGGCAATGTGGAAGGCAGCGACCTGTACAGTGGCAACATCGACGTGATTGTGTGCGACGGTTTTGTGGGCAACGTGGCGCTCAAAGTGAGTGAAGGCTTGGGCGATATGGTCAAGCACTTATTGACCGAGAGCCTGGCAGCCACCATCAGCGGCAAGATCGGCTACGTCATTTCCAAGAACGCCTTTACCACCTTCAAGAAACGGCTGGACTATTCGGAATACGGCGGCGCTCCGCTGTTGGGGGTTCGCGGCGGCTGCATCATCTGCCACGGACGGTCCAACGCCAACGCTATCAAGAACGCCATTCGCGTGGCGGCCGAATTCTCCGGCGGAAAAATCAACCAGCGGATAGAAGATGAGCTGCGCGGCACTCCCCCGTGCGCCGTCGGCGAGTAACTTCCGTGCGGTTGGCGGTCCTGCTCCTGTGCGTGCTTCCCGCCTTCGGGCAAGGGCAGCAGCACGCCGCCTGGACGCTCACCGTGGAACCACCGTCGGCGCCGGCTGGGTCGACCGTTCGAATCCGCGCTTCGGTTCACATCGACGCGGGCTGGCACCTCTATTCCGCCTCTTCCGCCGCCGGAATTCCGGCCACCTTCAAGGTCTCGCCGGAGAGCCTCCAGCGCGTTCTGCAACCGCCCCCCAAGCGTGCCTACGACGAGGTGCAGTCAGCTGAGACCGAGACTTACGAAGGCGACACTGCGTTCCTGCTCGATGTGAAAGTGCGCGCCGACGCTCCCGCGGGCGCGGAAGACCTGACGGTTAACGTCCGCTATCAGACCTGCAACGACAAGTCGTGTGTGGCGGGTAAGTGGTCCGGCCCAGTGACTCTGAAGGTGGATCCCGCCGCGCCCGCGCCATCCGCGGCCATTCCCGCGGGCTTCGCCGAGGCCAAACCGCCCGCGGCGGCATCTTCGAGCACCTCCGCTTCCGTGGGCGACCAGGGCTGGGGCGCGTTCGTGCTGCTGGCATTCGGCGCCGGGCTGGCCTGCATTTTCACGCCCTGCGTCTTCCCCATGATCCCCATCACGATGTCGTACTTTCTCAACCAGCAATCGGGGGAAAAGCGCGGCGGCGTCTCGCAGGCAGTGGTTTTCTGCCTGGGGATCATCGTTCTTTTCTCAGGCATGGGGCTGCTGGTGACGGCGGTTCTGGGACCCGTCGGAATCAAGCAATTAGGCGGAAATCCCTGGGTCAACGGCTTCATCGCGGCCTTGTTCGTGGCCTTCGGATTGAGCCTGCTGGGGGCGTTCGAGATCACCATCCCTTCGTCCGTGCTGACCAAGCTCAATCAGTCGTCGGGCACTGGCGGATTCGCCGGCACGCTGCTGATGGGGCTCACCTTCGCGCTCTCTTCGTTCGCTTGCGTGGGGCCATTCGTGGGAACGCTGCTGGCCGCATCGGTGAGCCAGGGCCCCGCCCGTCCGGCGGTGGGGATGGTGGTGTTCGCCACCGGCCTGGCGCTGCCGTTTTTCCTGCTGGCGCTGTTCCCCTCGTACCTCAAGAAGCTGCCGCGCAGCGGCGGATGGCTGGCGCGCGTGAAGGTGGTCATGGGATTCGTCATCCTGGCGGCGGGTTTGAAGTACCTTTCGAGCGTCGACCAGGTGCTGCAATGGGGCTTCCTGACGCGCGAGCGCTTCCTGGCTGCGTGGATCGTGCTGTTCGGGATCGCCGGCCTCTAGCTGCTCGGATTCGTGCGCCTGGAAGGCATCACGCCCG
>CAZARO010001277.1:0-2154 GCA_964487165.1 uncultured Solibacteraceae bacterium
TTCTCGCCGGTTCGCTCGACTGCTTCCTCTGCCTCCACTCCCCTCCGGGACTTTTGCCTCCCTCGGGATCGAAGCGTTCAACAGATTCCGCCGCCTTGCGGCTCACCTTCCGAACCCGCCCGATTGCCTCTCGCTCCCCGCCGCCGGTTCTATTTCTAGGGTTGGCTGCGGATCACCGTTCCTGGCTCGCTACGTTTCCGGAGGTTCGCTGTTCCTCAAACCTCTTGGAACCTTCTTCACTATGCCCCTAAGTCTCTTTTCCGTCAATGCCTTTCCGGGGTTTCAGAGTACAATTTCCTCAACATTTATGTGGTTTGTTTCTAAATGGTTACAGCAGCCAAGCGGTGCATCCATTGTGGATAAAACGCTTCTACCGCTTCCTGTTTTTGGCATACTGGACCGTGGTGCGAAGACTCGTCATCCGCCCGGGTGCAATCGGCGACTTTATCGTCTCCCTGCCCGCCCTGGAATCGCTGCGTACCGATTACCTCGAGATCTGGGTACCCTCGCCTAACGTCCCGCTGGTCCGCTTCGCCCACCGCGTGCGCTCTATCGCCAACACCGGCATCGACCTGCTGGGTGTCGCCGACCCGCCCGCCGGCCTGCTGGCCGAATTACGCCGGTTTGACTCCATCGTCTCCTGGTACGGCGCCAATCGCCCGGAGTTTCGCGAGTCGATGCGCGCACTCGATGTTCCCTGCCGTTTCTTGCAAGCGCTGCCGCCCGAGACCGCCGCCATGCACGCCACCGATTTCTACCTCGACCAGGTGCGCGATCTGTGCCCATCCGCCGCCGACCCCATCCCACGCATCCCTTGCGCGGCGACGCGCGAAAACTTCGCCGTGATCCACCCGTTCTCCGGCAGTCCCCGCAAGAACTGGCCGCTGGAGAAATTCCGCCAGGTGGCGCGCGGATTGGAGCGCACCATGCCGGTGCGCTGGTGTGCCGGCCCCGATGACCCGCCGCTCGTGGACGCCGTCCACATCGACAATCTGTACGAATTGGCCTGCTGGCTCGCCAGTGCCCGAGTGTACATCGGCAACGATTCGGGCATCACCCACCTGGCGGCCGCTGTGGGGACGCCCGTGCTGGCGCTCTTCGGTCCCACCGACCCCGCCCTATGGGCGCCGCGCGGCCCGAATGTCCGCGTGGCGCGCTGGACATCCTGAGGCGCTGCCGTCGCGTTACAATAACATCACCTCGATGGCAGCCAGGCTCAATCCGGCCCCCTCGCGGCCGCCCGAGATCGTGGAGTTGCGGCGCCTGACCGCTCGCGATCTGGAGCCTCTGCTACGGGAAGAAACGGCCGCCTGGTGGGACACACTCGAATGGGATTTTGAGAAATCCGCCGACCTGGTGCGCCGCTTCGTCGATCTGCGGGCGCTCAACGGCTACGCGCTCGTCGAAGACGGCCTGGCGATCGGCTATATCTACTACGTGCTGGAAGACACCAAGGGGCTGATGGGCGATCTCTACCTGATGCGCGAGCACCGCACCGTGGAGCGCGAAAATCTGCTCCTCGCCGCCGCCCTCCACTCCATCGTGACGCACCGGCAGGTCACGCGCATCGAATCGCAGCTCATGATGCTGGAGTTTTCAAGCGGCCGCATCGTTCCCGGAGCCGCTCACCTGAGCGCGTTCGACCGCAATTTCATGTACCTCGACCTTCGCCGCGCGCCGCTGCCGGAGGGCCGCTCGCGGCGGGCCATCTCCATCGACCGTTGGGCCGACCAGCATCAGGACGCCACCGCGCACCTGATCGCGGCCGCCTACAAAAACCACGTCGATAGCAGCATTAACGACCAATACCGGACCGTCGCCGGCGCGCGCCGCTTCCTGTTCAACATCGTGCAATATCCCGGTTGCGGCGCCTTTTTCCGTCCGGCTTCCTTCGCCGCGTTTGAGCCGTCGCGAGGACAACTCTGCGGCATCTCGCTGGCGAGCCTGGTGGCGCAGAATTGCGGCCATATCACACAAATCTGCGTGTCTCCGGACGTTAAGGGCTGCGGCGTGGGCTACGCCCTGCTGCGTCAATCGCTGCTGGCCCTGCGAGACATGGGCTGCCGCGCCGCCACACTCACGGTCACCGCGGCGAACGAAGATGCGGTGGAGCTCTATGAGCGCGTGGGCTTCCGCACGGTGCGGCGCTTCTCG
>CAZARO010001278.1:0-2149 GCA_964487165.1 uncultured Solibacteraceae bacterium
GCGATCCTTGCGCACCGGCGACAAGATTGAGATCCGCGGATTCGGCAGCTTCCGCACGCGCCAGAGGCAGCCCCGCATCGGCCGCAACCCGAAAACCGGTGCGCGCGTCGAAGTGCCGGCCAAGAAGATCCCGTATTTCAAACCCAGCAAGGAGCTTAAGGACGTAGTCAATAATTCCGCCGTGCCCGCCGTGACGGCGGCGCCTCCGCAGACTACGCCCGATCCGGTGCCCAACGCCTGACACCGCCGGGGGCGTCGCGCCCCTTTCACCAGGGCCAGCATGGACTATCTTTGGACCCCGTGGCGCTACCAGTATGTCACCCAGCCGCAAGAGGCCGGTGTGTGCGTCTTCTGTGCCGCGGCACAATCGCAGGACGATGCGCGCACGCTGGTAGTGCATCGCGGCGCGCACAATCTGGTGATCCTCAATCGCTTCCCCTATTGCAGCGGGCACGTGATGGTAGTGCCGTACGCCCACGTCGCCACCCTCGGAGAGTTGTCCGACGAAGCGCTGGTGGAACTGATTCGCCTGGCGCGCGAGTGCGAGAAACATTTGCGCGCGGCGTACCGGCCCGACGGATTAAACCTGGGAATCAATGAGGGCAAAAGCGCCGGAGCGGGCATCGCCGCCCATCTGCATCTCCACGTGCTGCCGCGCTGGAGCGGCGACACCAATTTCATGACCGTGGTGGGCGAGACGCGCGTGGTGCCGGAATCGCTGGACGTTAGCTGGGAAAAACTGCACGCGGCGTTTGCCGGCCAGTGATGCATGTATCGCTGACCGCCCGTCTGTAGCCGCGATTCACGCGGGACTTCCCTCCATCCACTCATTCCAAATGCCCAACGATCATGGAGCATGGCATGCAAGTATCGCGCGTTCATGCGCAAATTTGCGTTTCTCCTCGTGGTGCTGCCTTGCGGCCTTCCGGGACAAAACTTGTCCGTCGGCCTGATCGGCGGCGGCAGTCTTACCGATGCCGTTCGCGATGTCACCGCCGAACAAATTCGCACCTGGTCGCCATCCAAGGACTGGATCGCCGGCTTGACGTTCGAGTATCGTCTCCGTTCGCAGCTATCCTTCGAACTGGACGCCATGTATCGCGAACTGCATGCCGCCGAGGCCTTCGTAGAGCCCAATGGAACGCTCAACAGCGTGTCGCCGTCCCCGGTTGTCACCTGGGAGATTCCCATACTGGCGAAGTATCGCTTTGGCGACGGGAAGCTGCGGCCATTCCTCGAAGGCGGACCTTCGTTCCGCGCCACCGGCAACCTGAATTTCAACCCGTCCCATCATGGCGCCACGGCGGGGATTGGTATGGAGACCCACTGGCGGAAATTGAGTATCGCTCCGTCGCTGCGCTACACGCGTTGGGCTCGGGATGAGTACGGCGGAACTTCGCAACTGAATCAGGTAGAGCTTCTGTTGGAAGTCGGCCACGCTATCGAATCGCACGGCGATTCTCTGATTCGACTGGTCTCAGTTGGCGGGGTGGCCGGCTGGGGACTGACCACCGACATATCCTCCGCCACCTACAATTTCACGGTGGTCTCCCAAGGGTCCCCTCCGGAATCGGAGTCCCTCACCGACACGGGAGTGAAGAGCTGGCTGGGCGGACCCTCGGTGGAAATTCACCTTCCGCGCCATCTATCGGTCGAAATCGACGCGTTGTCCAAGCGCTTCAGCGAACGTTCCATAGCCCATCTCGGGAACGGGACAACGTTGACGTCCGCGGTCGAAGAAGTGATCTCTACCTGGCAGTTTCCGATGCTGGCCAAATACCGGTTCCGGCTGGGGCGGGTGAATCCGTTCTTCGAAGCTGGACCGTCGTTTCGTCTCCACGAGGATTATCTGGCGACGCACGGTGTGGCCACCGGCGCCGGCGTGGAAATGCACTGGCACGCGCTGCATCTCGCGCCGCAATTCCGTTATTCATATTGGGGAACGAAAACGGTGAACATGTACGGGCCTTACGCCCCGAGCGAAGCTGTGGTCCTGGTCGGGATTTCGTTTGGGGGACCGCCGGGCGCGTCCCGATGAGGCCAGTTGACGGTAGGCTCTGGCAGACACAGAGGCGTTTGGCCTTTTCGTGGGATAGCCAATCCTGGCTGTGCCCAGAGGGCGCCCACGGCTTTCAGCCGGCCTCTCTGT
>CAZARO010001279.1:0-2148 GCA_964487165.1 uncultured Solibacteraceae bacterium
TACGCCGTGAATTCCGCCGATGACGAGGTCAAGCCGCCGGAGCTGGGCATTCTGGAGCGCGAGATCAAGAAGGTGGCGCGTGGCCGCTATATTCTGATCCCCACGAGCGACGAAACGCGCGGCCACAGCACTCATTCGCGCGCCGTGGTGTGGAAGAAATATCTGCTGGAATTGCTGGCCGAGTCCGAGCCGCACGCCGCGCTCCTCGATCCCGCCGGCGACTATTGGAAGCGGAGCGCGCCCCCCGTGTACCGGGCGAAAGTGGCTACCACGCAGGGCAGTTTCACCATCGAAGCGCACCGCGATTGGGCGCCGCGCGGCGCCGACCGCTTCTATAATCTGGTGCGCGCGGGCTTCTATGACGACTCGCGATTCTTCCGCGTGCTGGCGGGCGATTTCGCGCAATTCGGCATCCCCGGCGACCCGTTGCTGGCGGCCACGTGGCGCGGCGCCAGCTTTCCCGACGACACCGTGAAACAGAGCAACGTCCGCGGCTACGTGGCCTACGCTATGACCGGGCCGGACGCGCGCACCACGCAGATTTTCGTGCTCATGGGCGACCGCTCGCGGCAGGACAAGGATGGCTTCGCGCCCTTCGGCAAAGTGGTCGATGGAATGGAGGTGGTGGATAAGCTGTACTCCGGGTACGGCGAAGGCGCCGGTGGAGGCATGCGCGGCGGCAAGCAGGCGAAGATTTTCGAAGGCGGGAACGCATATATGGACGCGGCGTTCCCCAAGTTGGATAAGCTGCTGCGGGCCTGGGTGCTGTAGGGGCGCGGACAATGGACCCGGTACCGCGCCCGGAGTGGGCGTCGCCCCTCGAGGTGGGCGTCCACGTACGAAGCTTCTACTCGGCGCTGCCGGAAGAGCCCACCAGGGATGTGCTTCAAGCTCTGCGCGACGATCGCAAGCTCTTGGGCTTCCTTGAAAGGTACAAACTGGGACGGCTCGAGTTCTCCGGGCGGCTGGCCCGGCCGAACTGGCTCGGCTCATATGATACCGGAAGCCATGAACTCGTTGTCAACGCGTTTCGGTCTCCCGATACCTACGGGAAGCAGTTCTACCCCCCGGAGCTCGCATCTGTTTCGTTCGCCGGCGGTAATCTTGTGTAGGCCATGCAGCGCACGTTATACCACGAGATCGGCCACCATTTATTGGGAACCGTGGGCCCGGAGGAGATTCGACAGATTGAAAGATTCCGGCGAAGCGGTAGAGCGTTTCCAGTTTCCCTCCGGGCAAGGGAAGGCATTTTCGAATATTTCTCGGAGACTTTCGCGGCCTATCGTTTCGAGGACTCCCTTGCAGACAAAGACCCGGAAGGCTATGATGTGGTTGAGCAAGTATTGAGGTTACTTTGGAAAAGGTCGACTACGAAGCTTTGAGCCGGATCGGCGACGAACTTACCGATCTCTATCTTGATGGCCGCCTGAATCTCGCGGACTTTCAGCGGCTCTTCCATGAAGCTTTGGCAATCTGCGGCCCCGATTCGGATCACATGGAAATGTTCTGCCACTACGCCCGCGGCGAAGGCTGGTGGGACTGGATGATGCAGGAACTACAGAAGGCGCCGTCCCGCCGCGTCGCCTAATCCCGTTTATTTGAAAATGCTCTTGGGAATCATCCCATGGACGCCCTTGGTGCCGTCCACCGCCTGCGTCACGTTGAAATCCACGGCCACGCTGCACAGCGCGTAGGCGTCTTCGCGCGTCATGTGCTTCTCCGTCACCAAAAAATCGATAGCTTCCTTCACCGCAATCACCAGCGCCTGATTCAGGTCCTTATCGATCCCCATGGCGATCCAGTGGGTCGGCGTCTCGCCGCGCGGCCACGTCAACTTCATGTCTTTGCGCACCACGAATTGAAACGTGCCGATGAGCGAAGTCTCCATGGCGGTGATGTCCACCTCGCCATTGCCCTGTCCGGCGTGGCCGTCACCCACTTCGAACAGCGCTCCGGTGGCATGCACCGGAATGTACAGGGTAGTGCCTTCCACCAGGTCTTTGTTATCGAGATTGCCGGCGTGGACCCCTGGCGGTGCGCTGTCGATCTTGCCTTGCGACCGGTCGGGCGCCACTCCCATGCTGCCGAAGAATGGATGCAGCGGGATCTCGATGCCATCGGCGAATTTCGCCACGTTACGCTGAAGAT
>CAZARO010001280.1:0-2147 GCA_964487165.1 uncultured Solibacteraceae bacterium
CGGAGGCACAGGCGCTCGCCTTGAAGATGTCGACAGCCTGGGCAAATTTCGCCCGCACCGGCAATCCGAGCCAACCCGGATTGACCTGGACTCCCACCGATCCAACCCGCTGCCCAACGATGGTGTTCGACAATCACTGTCGCATGGTGGACGATCCGGAAGGCGAAGTGCGAAAACTCCTCCTCGCATAGCAGCCGGAAGGCCGCGCTGCTTCACCGAGAACTTGAGATAACCGAGACAGGAGATTGCCAATTGAAACCCAACCGGCTTACAATTCCGCTGCTTTTACTGCTTGCACCGGTGTCATTCGGGCAACATCCGGATAACGCTCCCTACCAGGATCCGAACTTGTCACCGGAACGGCGCGCAACGGACCTGGTGTCGCGGATGACGCTCGAGGAGAAAGTACTCCAGATGCAGAACAGCGCGCCCGCCATTCCGCGTCTCGGCGTACCTGTCTACAACTGGTGGAACGAGGCGCTGCACGGTGTGGCGACGGGACGCGCCACGGTTTTCCCCGAATCCATCGGGCTTGGCGCCACCTGGGATGTCGACCTCGTGCATCGCGTCGCCGATGCGATCTCTACGGAAGCGCGGGCCAAATACCATGAGGCCCTGCGCCACGACCCGATTCCCGAGGTGCCGCCGGGGAACGCGCCCGGCCGCGTTGCCGGACTGACGTACTGGTCACCCAACATCAATATCTTCCGCGACCCCCGCTGGGGACGCGGACAGGAGACCTACGGCGAAGATCCCTACCTCACCAGCCGCCTGGGTGTCGCGTTCGTGACGGGGATGCAGGGCAACGACCCGCGTTACCTGAAGGTCGTCGCCACCCCCAAGCACTACGCTGTACATAGCGGTCCGGAGCCGCTGCGGCACACCTTTGACGCCAAGGTGAGTGAGTCCGACATGGTGAACACTTACCTGCCGGCTTTCCGGGCGGCGGTGGTGGAGGGCAAAGCGGACTCGGTAATGTGCGTGTACAACTCCGTCAATGGAGCCCCGGGCTGCGCCAGCGAGGACCTGCTGCAGAAGCGGCTTCGGGAGCAGTGGGGATTCCAGGGCTACGTGGTCAGCGACTGCGGCGCCGTGGGCGATATCTTCCGCAATCACAAATACGTCGCCACCGAAGGCGCGGCGGCCGTGGCGGCCGTCAAAGCAGGTACCGACCTCACTTGCGGCGGCGAGTATCGCAGCCTCATCGACGAAGTCAAAGCCGGCCACATCACCGAAGCCGAGATCACGCGCGCGGCGGAGCGTCTCTTCGTGGCGCGGTTCCGTCTAGGGATGTTCGATCCTCCGGAGCGCGTTCCCTACGCCAGGATTCCGTATTCCGAAAACGATTCCGCCCAACACCGCCAACTGGCGCGTGCCGCGGAGCGGGAGGCGATCGTTCTCCTGAAGAACCAAAGCGGAATCCTGCCCTTGAAACCCTCGGTGGCAAAAATCGCGGTGATCGGCCCTT
The DNA here is from genome assembly GCA_964487165.1 of uncultured Solibacteraceae bacterium. Classification (GTDB taxonomy): domain Bacteria; phylum Acidobacteriota; class Terriglobia; order Bryobacterales; family Bryobacteraceae; genus PALSA-129. Next base: position 1,469 of record CAZARO010001280.1, read on the forward strand.
CCGCCGACGATCCGGTCGGATTGCTGGGCAACTACAACGGCATTTCCTCGAAGCAGGTGACTCCGCTCGAAGGGATCGCACAGCAGTTCTCTAAGACAAAGGTTCAGTACGCTCTCGGCGCTACCTACACGGCTGTCGCCAACGCGCTGGTGTCCTCGGGTTTTCTGACTCCGCCCCAAGGAAAGGGAGCGGGAGTGCTGGCCGAGTACTTCGACAATTCCGATTTCCAGGGACAACCGACGCTCAGCCGGACCGAAACCCGCGTGTACTACGACGCGAACATGGAAGAGCCCGCCGTAGTCGCGGCGGTCCATGGCGACAAGTATTCCATCCGTTGGACCGGCACGTTGGTTCCGCCGGCCACAGGCGATTACGTCCTGACCGCGCGGACCGGCATGTGGAATCGCGATGGGAAGATCAAGCTGTTCCTCGACGATAAAGAGGTAAACCCCAGCGGACCGGCCGGCGCCCGGCCTGCCGGACTGGGGCCGGGACAGGGGCAGGGACCGCGGCGCGGCGGTCCGCCGCCGATGCAGTTGGAAGGCGGACACAAATACGCCGTGAAGGTGGAATATCAGCAGAATGGGCGCGGAGGGGGAGCGGAACTGAATTGGATACCGCCGGCCTCCGCGATGCTCGCGGAAGCGGAGAAGATCGCCAGGGATTCCGACGTGGCTCT
>CAZARO010001281.1:0-2146 GCA_964487165.1 uncultured Solibacteraceae bacterium
CCCCGCCAGCAGTTCCTTGCAGCGCCAGGCGTAGTAGGGCAGGATGCAGACACTCGCAACGTCGTACGCGCGGGCCAGCAGGCATCCATCTTCCAGCTCGGCGACCCTCAGCGAGGGATTCAGCAGCGAGTGATCGATCATCTTGGCAATGTCGGCATATTCGTACGTCTCGTTCATAATTTTGCTCCGTTCGATTCCATGTCGCGTTGCGCTGCCAGGGCGATTCCGCCCAGCACTGCCACGTCGTCGCCCAACGCGGAGAAGGAGATATCAATTCCGTCCGAGGGAAACATGTGGATGCGGTCCCGGATGCTAGCGCGGATGGGCGCAAGCAACAAATCACCCAAGCCCGTCAGCCCGCCCACCAGAACGACTCGCTCGATCCCGGTGATGGTGATGGCGTTGGCGATACCGGTGCCGATCAGCCGAGCGGCGTCCGTTATTGCGGCGCGAACGGCTTCATCGCCTTGCTGCGCCGCCTCGGCCATGCGCCGCGGGTTGACGCGCGCCGGATCGCCGGCGGTCAATTCGCCAAGCCGCGGAGCTTGGCCCGCACCCACCAGCTCAACTCCTCGCGCCGCCAGTGCCGGTCCGCTCGCCAAGGCCTCCAGGCAGCCTCTATTTCCGCAATTGCATAGAGGACCATCCATCTCCATGGTCTGGTGGCCGATTTCTCCCGCGGCTCCGAAACGGCCAAGGCACAATTTGCCGTCGAGAACCACGCCGCCGCCGATTCCCGTGCCCAGGGTGAGCACCAGGAGGTTTTCCACGCGGGATTGTCCAAAGACCTGTTCTCCCAAGGTGGCCATCCGGGCGTCGTTCAGCAGGTAAACTTCACGCGAAGTTAGTGCGCGCAGCGTGGCGCTTACCGCAACACCGCGCCAGTTCCCGGACAGGTTAGGCAGGAAAAGCGATGTGCCGGTCAGCGGATCAACCAAGCCCGGCAGGCCTAGCCCGATGGATTGCGCGCTTACTCCAGAGCTGGCCTCTACACGGCTCAGCATCCCGGCGATGTCTGCCAACACCTGTTCGGGGCCCGGGTCCGCTCGGGTATCGCAACTTGTCTTTGCGTGGATTTTGCCGTCAGGCTCACCCAGAGCGAGGGCGATCTTGGTGCCTCCCAAATCCACGCCGGCGTAGCAAGTGGTGATATGCTGGGGCATTGCTGTGGCTTAGCCACAATAACACAAGTCACGCCGTTCCGCGGGGCGGACGGCGATGATTGGTGGACCGTCAGTACCGCCGGCAGGAATTGGCCTGCTCGACGAGATCGCCAGGTTCCGCCGCACTGATACCCGGTTGGTCGAACTATCGCAAGAGGTCGTGGAGGCCAAGGAGCCGCAATGAATCGTTGTTTCGCTGGGAGAAGAATCCGGACCGCCGTTTGGGTGTTGGCGTGTTGCGCCGCTGCATTACGCGCTCAAGAGCCGAAGATCACTGGTAGCGCGCGAGTCGACCGTCTGCTCGGGCAGATGACCCTCGACGAGAAGATCGCCACGATCCACGGCACCGGCGAGGACGCAACTACTTATCAGGGCGAGGCTGGTTACCTGCCCGGCATCCCGCGGCTCGGCATCCCGCCAATGCGTTTCGTCGACGGGCCGCCGGGGATTCTGACGCGCGTTCCCTCGACCGCGCCGGTCTCCACGATGGGACTCGCCGCAACCTTCAGCCGTGAGGACGCGTTGAATAACGGGGCCGTTATCGGCCGCGAGGCGAAGTCTCACGGCGCAAGCGTTGCGCTTCAGCCTTTCGTGAATATCGACCGCAACTTCGCCTTCAATCGCGGCTACAACACTTTCGGTGAGGACCCTTTTCTGGCAGGCGAATTGGGGGCGGCGGAGATCGCGGGCATCCAAAATGAAGGCGTCATGTCGCAGGTCAAACACTTCATTGGGTACGACACCAATGCCACCGATGTTGTCGTCGACCAGCAGACCCTGCACGAGGTCTACGCCGCGCCATTCGCCGCGGCGGTGAAAGCCGGCGTGTCGTCGGTCATGTGTTCTTACAACAAGATCAACGGCCGCTACGCCTGCGGAAACCCGGATACTTTGCTCGGGATTCTGAAAAAGGAGAACGGCTTCGAAGGCTTTGTTACCTCCGATTGGGGCGCGGTCCACGCCACGGACTTCATCAACTTCGG
>CAZARO010001282.1:0-2144 GCA_964487165.1 uncultured Solibacteraceae bacterium
TACTTCCAGCAGCGCGCGCATTTTTCCCCGCCCGCCCGTTCCACCTGGATGCTTATGCCATCGCCCGCCGCGCGGGCCAGCTCCACTTGGGACACGATAAACAGCGCGGGCAGTTCGCCGGCATACCGCTCGAGTAGAGGGTAGAGATCGCCGTTGGCGGAAATGCGAATGCGGGCTTCGAGCGGCGCTCCAATGAGCTTGTCGTTGCGCGCGGTCTCCAGGCCCTTGAGAACGGTGTCCCTCACTTGGATTAGACGGTCCCAGTCGGCAGTCCGTTTCCGCGCGTGCTCGCCGATGCCGGCGGTCAGTTCGCCGGGCTCGGGGAACTCAGCCATATGGACACTCTCGGGGCGTTTCATGTGGGTCCACACCTCTTCGGCGGTGAAGCTCATGATGGGCGCCAGCAGGCGCACCAGGGCGTCCAGCAGGCGGTAGAGCGCGGTCTGCGCGGCGCGGCGGGCGGGCGCTCCGGCGGCCGAAGTATAGAGCCGGTCCTTGAGCACATCGAAATAAACGGCGCTCAGATCCACCGTGGCAAAAGCATAGACCGTGTGGTAGACCTTGTGAAATTCGTAGTTCTCGTACCAGCCGCGGCAGCGTGCCACCAGATCTTCCGCGCGCAGCAGAATCCATTGATCGATTTCCGGCATCGCAGCGGCATCCACGGAATCCTGGGCCGGGTCGAAATCCGAAAGATTGCCGAGCAGATAGCGGAAGGTGTTACGCAGTTTCCGATAAGCCTCGACCAGGCGCGTCAAAATGGTCTCAGACAGGCGGACGTCCTCGCTGAACTGGACCGAAGCACACCACAGACGCAGGATTTCGGCGCCATGGTGCTTGATGATCTCGTCCGGCTCTATGGCGTTGCCCAGCGACTTGTGCATGGCGCGGCCTTCGCCATCGAGCGTCCAGCCGGTGAGCGCGCACGCGCGAAACGGCGAGCCGCCCTTCAAACCGGTGCCCACCAGCAGCGAGCTTTGGAACCAGCCGCGGTACTGATCGCCACCCTCGATATACATATCGGCAGGCCAGGGCAGGCCGAAGGTCTGGTTGAGCACGGCCAGGTGGCTGGAACCGGAATCGAACCAGACGTCCAGAATGTCGTTCTCCTTGCTGAACTCGGCGCCGCCGCAATGCGCGCACTGGATTCCGGCGGGGAGCAGCTCGGCAGCCGTGCGCTGGTACCAGATATCGGCGGTGTGTTCGCGGAACAGCTCCACGATGCCGTCCAGAATTTTGCGGTCGGTGAGCGGCTCGCGGCATTTGTCGCAATAGAAGACGATGATGGGAACGCCCCAGATTCGCTGGCGGGAGATGCACCAATCGGGGCGCGTGGACACCATGTTGGAGATGCGTTCCTGGCCCCATTCGGGAATCCAGCGCACCTGGCGGATGGCTTCGAGCGCCTGGGCGCGGAAATTGTTGCGCTCCATGCCGATGAACCACTGCTCGGTGGCGCGGAAGATCACCGGGTTGTGGCAGCGCCAGCAGTGCGGGTAGGAGTGCGCCAGTTTTTCGACGGCCAGCAGCGCGTTGTGTTTCTTGAGAATTTCGATGACCGCCGGATTGGCTTCCCACACGGTCTTGCCGATGAGCTCCTCGGGCAGGCGCCCGTCGGCGCCGGGCGCATGGTAAATCCGGCCGGCGGCATCCACCGGGCAATAGACAGCAAGGCCGTACTGGCGCCCGCTGACGTAGTCCTCCTGCCCATGGCCCGGCGCGGTGTGGACGGCGCCGGTTCCCTGTTCGAGCGTGACGTGATCGGCCAGAATGCCAAGCGAATCGCGCTCCAGAAACGGGTGCCGGAAAATGACGCGCTCCATCCGCTCGCCGGGGAAGGTGGCCAGCACGTGGTAGTCGCTCCAGCCGCATTTTTCGGCCGTCACTTTGACCAGCTCGGCGGCGATGATGTAAACGGGGCTGGCGGTGGAATGCCGGTCGTTGGCGGACGAGGAATGCCGGTCGTTGGCGGAGTGCCGGTCGTCTACCCCATGGACTTCCACTGCTGCGTATTCGTACTTAGGATTGAAGGCGATGGCCATGTTGGCGGGCATGGTCCAGGGAGTAGTGGTCCAGATGACGCCGTAGACTTCGCGTCCAGCCAGCGCAGGGTGCAGCCTGGCCGGATCCGTGGTGAGCAGGAA
>CAZARO010001283.1:0-2140 GCA_964487165.1 uncultured Solibacteraceae bacterium
GTAATCGTCCTGCGCCTCCACGTAATCCAGCTTGTCGATGGGGATGACGTGTACCCGCGGGCCGTCTCTCACCACAAGACGCTGCGGCCGCTCCTCGGGGGCGCGCGCGGCTGCGGCGAGATCGGGCTGCGGCCGGTGCTCTCCCAGACGCAGGCGGGCGCGTTCCAGGGCTTTTTCGAAGCGCTCCCGGCTGAACGGCTTCAACAGGTAGTCCACGGCGTGGGCGTCGAAAGCGCGCATGGCGTACTGATCGTAGGCCGTGACGAAAATCACGACGGGACCGGGATCGATGAGTTCCAGGACCTCGAAACCGTCCAGTTTGGGCATTTGGACGTCGAGGAAAAGCAGATCGGGGCTGGTTTCCCCGATGGCCTTGACCGCCTCGAAGCCATTGGGACACTCCGCCAGAACTTCGATTTCGGGGTGTAACCCTAACATTTCACGCAGGAAACCGCGCGCGAGCTCTTCGTCGTCCACGATCATCGCGCGCAGAATCTTTTCCACTTTCTCTGCCACTGTACACCTCGCCGTCACAATTGCACACCACTGAGGCATGTTTTGTGGCAGAATAAATAAAACTTAATATAGACAGTCCACTAGCGGAGGCAGGTGGCAAGGAAAGGCGTGCTGTGAGCTATCAAGCCGAAACGCCGTTTGACAGCATCGAGGGGTCTCATGAATACGTTGCCCTGCTAGCCGACGCCCTCGATGAGGCGCGTCGCGATGTTGAATCCGAAATTGCCGCTGCGCAACGCGACGGTGCGGACCGCCGCAAACAAGCGCTCCTCCTGGTTTCCTACAATCTCGCCAAGCTCAACCTGCACATCACGACCAGCCGGCGCATCCTCAATGACTTGCGCAGCTTGCGGCGACTATTGTTAGCCGAACGGAATCCCCAGCCGGGAGAAGAAATCCAGGCTGCGGCCGATGGCGGAGGCTACTAAGGGTCGGACGGTAGCAAATCTCGCGGTGGCCAGCGAGCAGGGTAGCCACCTGTTGCGTGTGTATATTTGCCTTTTAACAGTCTCATTACCCTCCCTAGCCGTTTTCCACAAGGCCCCCTGAGTGATTTCGACAATGTTGCGAAAACCCGCGCCAGATGGCGGTTTTCGCAACATAACCACTTGACAGAATTTGGTCGTGCGGCGTACTATGCAAGAGTTGTCACGCTAAAAGTGTGGCAACACTTGACAGCGGTGGTTTGTGGGGGACCCCGTATGACCTTTCAGATCGGTGACAAGGTGGTTTATCCCAATCAGGGAGTTGGAACCATCGAGAATATCAGCACACGATCCTTTGGATCCGCATTCGAGAGATTTTACCTTTTGCGATTCGGTTGCAACAGCATGACCGTGCTCGTACCCTTTTCCAACGCCGCCAACATCGGCTTGCGGCGTGTAACCAAGGACCGGGAAATTTCGCGCGTCCTGTCCTACCTTTCGAACGGAATCTGCACCTGCAGCTCCGATTGGAAGGTCCGATTCAAAGAGAACACTGTGAAAATGCAGAGTGGCGACCTGTTACACGCGGCCGAAGTGTTCAAAGCCCTGGTGCAGCTCCATGTGGACAAGCCGCTCTCTTTCCGCGAGAAGAAGATGTTGGAGCGTGCCCGGCACATGCTGTTGTCGGAAATCTCCATTTCGCGCGGCATTCCGGAGATCACCGCCATGAGCGTGTTGCAGCGCGCACTGGGCAAGGCGGGATTGACGCTGCCGGCGAACTTATAGGCTGGGTTTTTCGACCCTCGGGCTGGCGAGGTACTGGGTCCACCAGTGTTCCCGGCCGGGCGCGTCGAAGCTTTGGCGCCACTCTTTGCGTAGCGCCACCGCCTTCGCCGATGCCCGGCGGCGCAGAAAGCTCTGCACGCGAGTGCGCGCCGCGGATGGCGGAATCATGCTCTCGATCAGGCGCTCCGCGGCGGCGCAGTCGTTGATCTCGCCGAGCACCTGTTGCAGCTTCTGCAGCTCGGTCAAGCGGATTTCGAGGCCCTGTCCGTAGCACGGGCGGAACAGCTCCAGGGTGTATCGAAGACGCTTGGTGGCCAGCCGTATGGGATGCAATTCGGCCGGCGGTGGGCCAGCGGCCAGCAACTCCCGCACCTGGGCGAAGTAGGCGTGTACCAGGGGCGGAAGCTGCCGGC
>CAZARO010001284.1:0-2135 GCA_964487165.1 uncultured Solibacteraceae bacterium
CGGCCGCCCAGGCGATCGGGCTGTTTTCGAAGGAGAGCGCGGTGGTATTGCCGGGCATCATGCTGGTGTACGACCTGACCTTCAATGTCAACGGCAGCCAATGGTTTGACCGCACGGTGTGGCGCCGCCGCGCTCCGGCCTACGCCGTGCTGGCACTGCCGTTCGCGGCGTTTTTCTATCTGCGCGCCCAAGCGCACCTGCATATGGTGGTCCCCTTCACCGACAATCCGCTGGCGGCTGCCGGCTTCTGGACCGCGAGGCTCACGGCCTTCAAAGTGATTGGCAAATTCCTATGGCTGTTTCTCTGGCCGGCCCGGCTATCGGCGGATTATTCCTACGACGCGGTGCCCTTGTTCGGTTGGCGGGCCTGGACCTGGGAAGATGCCAAGGCGCTCATCGGCCTGGCGGTTTGTCTGGGTGCCGCGCTTGTGGCGGTGATTCTGGCTGTGCGCGGCCGCCGTGCAGAGAAGCCCATGCTCTTCTTCCTGGCTTTCTTTTTCGTTGCCATTTCTCCCACTTCGAACCTAATCGTCTTCATCGGTAGCATCATGGCGGAACGGTTTCTCTACTTGCCTTCGGTGGGCCTGGCTGGATGCGTGGCCGCAGCCATCTATGCGCTTGGCCGGCAGACGCCGATCTGGCGGCCCCAAACTGCGCGAACAGCCTGTGCCGCGCTGGGGCTGGTGTGCCTGGCTCTCACCGCGCGAACCTATGCACGCAACCAGGATTGGAAGGATGAATTGAGCCTTTGGACCAGCGCCGTGACTGTCTCTCCCGGTAACGCCAAGGCACACTACAACCTGGCCAACACGTTAGAGATTTTGCCCGGCCGGCTGCCGGAAGCGGTTGCCGAGTACCGGGCCGCACTGCGGATTGACCCCAATCATGCGGATGTGCACTATAATCTGGCAAACGCGCTCTCGGCCATTCCTGGCCAGCTGCCGGAGGCGATCGCTGAATACCAGGCGGCACTGGAGGTTGAACCGGATCGCGTCGAACCGCACAATAACCTGGCAAACGCCTTGGCGCGCTTGCCTGGCCGGCTGCCGGAGGCGATCGCCGAGTATCAAGCGGCGCTCCGGATTCGACCCGCTAGCGCGGAAGTTCACCATAACCTGGCGAACGCGCTGCTCCGCCTGCCCGGCGGACTATCGGAAGCGATTGACGAATACCACGCGGCTCTGCGCATTGACCCCGATCATCCAGATGCGCACCTCCATCTCGCAAACGCACTGGCGCGCGTGCCTGGCCGGCTGCCGGAGGCGATTGCCGAGTACAGAGCCGCGCTGCGCCTTACACCTGATTCCGAGGACGCTCGTATTGGCTTGGCAAACGCACTATCGGCCATCCCCGGCGGGCTACCCGAGGCGGTTGGCGAATACGAGGAGGCGGTGCGGATTCGGCCAGATGACGCAGACGCCCACTATGATTTGGGGACGGCGCTGGCACGCATACCTGGCCGGTTGCCGCAGGCCATTGCTGAATTTGAGGCGGCCCTGCGAAGCGAACCTGATTTCGTAGCAGCGCACGTCAACCTCGGAACCGCCCTCGCGCAGACTCCCGGCGGGCTTAGGCAGGCGATTACCGAATATGAGGCCGCCCTGCGCATCCGGCCCGATCCCGTGTTGCGGCAAATGTTGGACAGGCTGCGGGCCGGGCAGGCATCCGTCCCCATCCGTTGATGGCCGTTGGAAGAAAGCACGCGCATTGTTCGCACTCCACTACAAAGGTCTGTGGCCTGTAGTTGATGACTCGACCTTCCGATCTTCAAGACCGGAAACATCGACCAAAGTGGAGCGTCTTTCTCCATCGGGCCGGCACCGATTATGCCGGAGTCGGCCCTGGCGGCGGTACTCAGCACTGGGTGGTCAACGGTCCGCTCCGGGTTACTGACGAATACTCGCAAGGCGCCGCCCATTACCACCCCGACCTCGGCCGCATGCGGGACTGAACTTCCGGACCCTTTTCACATGGTCAACAGCCCCGCCATCAGCTCAATCCCATCCCACAAATTCTGCACCCGAAGATTCTCATTAAAGCTGTGCTGATTGTCGTCGTGATTGGCGATCGGCACCACGATCACGCGTGTTCCCAACGGCCGCACGATGCTGGTCAGCGGCAAACTCCCGCCCATA
>CAZARO010001285.1:0-2126 GCA_964487165.1 uncultured Solibacteraceae bacterium
GGGCGATGCCGAAGCGCTGCTTCATGCCGCCGGAGTAAGTGGAGAGCGCCTTCTTGCGGACGTCCCACAGGTTAGTCTGTTGGAGCAGGGCCTCCACCATCTCCTTGCGTTCGCCCGCGGCCGTGACGCCCTTCAGCACGGCGAGATGGTTCAGCATGTCGATGGCGGACAATTTCGGGTAGACGCCGAATTCCTGCGGCAGATAGCCAAGCAGTCTGCGCACCTCGTTCTTCTGCTTGAGGACGTCGATGCCGTCCAGGACGATGGCGCCCGAATCGGGGTCCTGCAAGGTCGCCACGGTGCGCATGAGGGAACTCTTACCGGCGCCGTTCGGGCCGAGCAGGCCGAACATGTTGTTGCCAATCGTCAGGGACACATTCTTGAGCGCCCGCACGCCATTAGGATAAGTCTTGGAGAGATTGGTGATGGTGAGTGCCATAGGTTGCTTCTGGTTGAACTGGAATCGGGTTAGATGGAATTCTACCAAAACCTGCCGGCTTACGCCCGTGCGAAGGTCAACAGGCAAGCGATATCGTGATTGTCGGCGGCGCGCAGCGCTTCGATATAGCGCGCCCGCACGACCCCGGGATTTCGCAGACTTTCCCTCCCCCACGAAAAGCGCTCGCGGCCGAGTTGCATAACCAGAAGATCCGCCAACAGCCGGGCGTGACGGCCATTGCCGTTCGGGAACGGGTGTATGAGCACCAGCCGGTGATGAAACCGCACCGCGATTTCATCGGCTGGATAGGTTCCAAACTCAATCCAGGCTTTGCAATCGCCGAGCAGATGGCGGAGTTCCACCGGAATGAGCCAGTAATCCATCCCGATGTTCCGCGGGCTCGTTCGGAACTTGCCGGCCCACCGCCATACGTCTCCGAGCATCTTCTTATGCAGGTCCCGGATGAATTTCTCGCTCAGCAGATCGCGCCGCCGCCGGCTGAGCGCCCACTCCTGCGCGCGGGCGATATTCTCCTGCTCGGCTTCGTTCAATTCGCGGCGGTAAGCAATGTGTGTGGGGATGAGATCGCGCCGCTCCTCGGGCGTCAGCGGCGTGGCGCCGTCCGGCTCCTCGAAAACATCGCTCACAGCTCGTCCCACAGGCGGCGCGGATTCGTCTCGCGCAGAAACTCATCGAGCCGCGCCTCGGAGTCCTCAGTGCTGACGGTCTGATCCTCGAGAAGCATGGAATGTTCGACAGCCGCGCTGCGAACGCGCGCGACCGTGCGCGCCCGGTCCCGGACCATGGTCTCGAGCGGCTTATTGGGCACCAGCGAATAGACCACCGTGCAGTCGAGAGCTTCGGCCACGCGCCGTAGCGTGGCCAATTCGATGCTGCCCTTCACTTCGGATTGCTCCAGGGCGATGACAGAAGGCTGCTTGATACCGAGCCGCCTGGCTAATTGGGCGCACGACATGCCGAGACCGCTCCGGATGGCTCTAATCCATCCCCGTACAGGTGCGGCGTACTGTGATACCGGCCTCATTTTCTGGAAGCGGGCGTCGAGGCGGGAGCGGGATTTGGCCGAAAGCCTTTCCGTTTTCATAGACTCAAGCCGTTGGTCGATAGATTATGGGCTATCGACACGACCTATATTTATAGATTATAGCCTATATTAGTTTCTGTTTCAATAGTGTATATCCTATAAACCTGTCGTGGAGATCTGCCCTTATTGGAAGCGAAAGGTGCGCGCGAGAACGTACAAAGCGAGAGCGGCCGCGGCCACGAGTGCGGCCAGGTGCGGCACCACCGCGGCCGGAGACGCGCCGAAATTGACCAGCTTGTGGAGCGCGTTCATGGTGAGACCGGTGGGCAGAAACAGCGCCATTTTCTGCACCCAGAGCGGGGTGATTTCGATGGGCCACCAGCAGCCGCCGAGGCCGGCCAACACGTTGCTGAGGATCACTCCCAGGCCGATCACCTGACCTTCGGTCTGGCCCAGATTGCCGAGCAGCATGGCCAGCGCCGCGGCCAGCGCGCCATAGGCCAGCAAAATCAGCCCCACCGAGGCCACATTCGGCCCCCAATTAACGTGGAAAAGGACCCGCCCGGCGAGCATCGCGAAGGCAATCTGGATGGTGCCGACCGCCATGCGCGCGCCCCACTTTCCGAGCACCACCGCACCGCG
>CAZARO010001286.1:0-2120 GCA_964487165.1 uncultured Solibacteraceae bacterium
GAGTACGGCGCCATGAAGATATTCACCGCAAACCAGATCGTGCTGATCGACAGCAGGGCGCGCGTGACCCTGTTCTTCCCGAAAATGAGCCGCAAAACAATCGCGGCCAGGAAGGGCAGGACGGCCGTCACTACCCTGGCGTACGGACTGAGCCGCTCGAAAATCGCCCCCAGGAACATTTGACAGAGTGTATCTCGTGCCCGCTTCAGCGGATCAAGCTATCAAGGGTTAGGGTGCGATTGTTTACCGGAGTCGACAAGACGCGATGCGGGATAATGGACAGGAAGCGCCATGGACTTTGCCCAGGACCTCAAATCCCGCGTCGACATCGTCTCCGTGATCGGGGCGCGGGTGCGGCTCAAAAAGGCTGGCGCCACCTACAAGGGATTGTGTCCCTTCCACACCGAGAAAACGCCCTCTTTTACCGTTTCCCCCATCAAACAGTTCTACTATTGCCACGGTTGCCATGCCGGCGGCGACGTTTTTAAGTTCGTCATGGAAATGGAGGGCGTCACCTTCCCCGAGGCCCTCAAGGAACTGGCGGAGCGCAACGGCATTCCGATACCCAAGCGCTCGCAGTACACCGACGACGAGTCGCGGGTGCGCGAGGCCGCCTTCCAGATGCATGAGATCGCCGCCGAGAGCTTTCGCGCCAATCTTAACGGCCCTTCGGGAGAGACGGCGCGCGCCTACCTGCTGCGCCGCGGCCTCAAGCCGGAGACCATCGAGCAATTCGGACTGGGGTATTCCGAGCGCTCCGGGCACGCACTTTTGCGCCTGCTCGAACAGCGCAAATTCACCGGCGCGCAGATCAAAGACGCGGGGCTGGCGCGCAATCGCGAAGACGGGACATTCTACGATTACTTTCGCGGCCGCCTGATGTTTCCCATCCACAACGAAATGGGAAAGGTCATCGGTTTTGGCGGGCGCGGATTGTCGGACGAAGACATTCCCAAGTACTTAAATTCGCCGGAAACGCCCATCTATAAAAAAAGCAAGGTGGTCTTCAATCTGCATCGGGCCAAGGAAGCGATCCGCAAAGAAGACCGCGCCATCCTGGTGGAAGGCTACATGGACGTGATCGGCGTGTCGGCCGCCGGTTTTCGCGGTGTGGTGGCCAGCTGCGGGACGGCGCTGACCGCCGACCAGGTGCGCGCCGTCAAACGGCATGCCGACCGGATGGTGGTGAACTTCGATCCCGACGCCGCCGGCGAGAAGGCCGCCGAGGACAAGCTTCCGATTCTGCTCGAAGAGGGCATGCAGGTGCGCATCGTGGAACTGGATGGCGGCCTCGATCCCGACGAGTATTGCAAGGATCGCGGCGCGGAGGCGTACCGCGCGTGCCTCGATAACGCCAAGGGGTATTTCCATTGGCTGGCGGACCGCGCGCGCAAGAAACACGATCTGCACACCACCGAAGGCCAACTCGCGGTGTTGCGGCATCTGCTGCCGTCGGTGCAGAGGATTCAGGACACGCTCGAGCGCATGCAGGTAGCCAACGAAATCGCGTCCTACGTGGGCGTCGAACAGCGCGTGGTGCTGGATGCGTTCCGGAAGTCCGCGGCCAGCCGCAACGAGCGTCCCATGGAGCAACCGGCCGAAATTGTCCGCCCCGATGAGAAAGGGCTGCTGAACGTTCTGCTGTCCGAGTTGGAGGGCCGCGAGGCGCTGATCGAGGAGCTGCCTAAGATCGAAGTGGTACAACGGCTTGGGGCGCGCCGAATTTTCCAGGCGATCCTGGCGGTTCATGCGGCCGGCGCGCCGCTCACGTTCGACGCCGTGAATAGCCGCCTGGAAGAACCGGACCAAAGACTCCTGGCTGTCGAGGTGCTCTCAGCGGAGGGAGAGGGACATGATTTCACGCTGGAATACGGCATGCAATGCCTGGATAGTCTCCGCCGCTCCGACTATCAGCAGAGGGTGCAGGAATTGAAGCGGAGCATCAGGGAAGCGGAGCGGAGCGGCAATTTCGTCGAAGCCATCCGGTTGGCGCAGGAGTTACAAAAGGTGGAGCGGCGCCCGTCCGTTGCCGGTTAGCGGTCACTTACAAACCCGGCGGCGCGCGGTGGTGTACAATGATCTGGATTCTTCTCCCACCGGGGGATACGGGGCTTCAGTGG
>CAZARO010001287.1:0-2103 GCA_964487165.1 uncultured Solibacteraceae bacterium
CGCCGCGGCTATCGGCTTACGCCTCGCGGCGCTCAGTTCGCTGGCTGCGAGGGTTCCGCACAATACCGAGAGTCCGCAATACACAGGGAGAATGTGGCGCACGCCGATATTGATGCGGCTCGGCATGCTGACTAGCAATATCCCGAGGCAAAAGGCGAGTGGCATCACCGCCCGGGCTATCCCGCGCCTCAGCCAGTAGAACGCCGCCCAAACCGATAGGGCAATCATGGCGAGAGGCGTCTTGAAGGCCAGCACAGAGGGAAAGTAGTACCAGAATCCCTGGAAGGATCTGCGCCCAAACAGGTAAGCGACACGACCGCGCAGGTTGTGCTCCCAGATCATCTTCAGGCCTATGAAGAATCGCGGGGCGGGAAGTCTCAGGCCGAGAATTCCCGTGTGCCCGAAGGTGAAGCGGTACACCATCCATACCAACAGAACCGCCGTGACAAGGGCCACTGGCGCGGTCCGCATCGCGTGCCTGAAATTTTGACCGTCCGGATCGGTTCTTCCCCGGTTGCACCACCGGTGCGCGGCGTACATGGTGAGCCACGCGGCGGGCAGAAAAACCAACGCGGAGAATTTGGATGCTACGGCGAGCCCCAGGGCCACGCCGAACGTAATGGTGTTGCGGAGACTCGGGTGCATCAGCCAGCGTATTGAGCAGTAGAGGGCGGCGGCGATGAATGCCGTTACTGCCATGTCGGTGGTAATGAGACCGGAGTGCGCGAGCACCGCGGGGGTGGTGCTGAACAGCGCCACCGCCATGAGCGCCGCCAGGGCGCCGCCGATATAGCGCGCCCACAGGAAGACGAAGGCTCCCGCGACCCAAAAAAAGGGCAGAATCCCGAGTCTTCCCTGCAAGAGCATCCGATCGTAATGAGGACGCCTGCCTAATAGGGGGTCGCCTGCAAGCCATGATGCAGGATTCCCACGCCACCGCTCTCCGGATAAATACGGCACCAAGGCGCCAAAAATGCGAGCCAGCGGCGGGTGTTCGGGGTCCTCCGTATACCTTCCGCGATCGAGCCATTCCATTCCGCTACCCAGGTGCACGGTCTCATCGACCGTTGCATTGAAGGCCGTCGAGGCCCCCACAATCCGGGCGGTCGCGATCACCATCAGCAGGAGCGCCGCCGCCGCGCACCACTTATCTGCCGGAATCATCCGAGGGTTGGTAGGCACAGAGCGACACTATAACTATACAAAAGAAAAGCTGGAGCTTCTTATTTGCTTTTCGCGCCGCGGGCGACAATGTCCGCGTGTCGCACGAAGCGAAGGTCGTCGCCTGGCGCACTCCCGCCAAGTTCGACCGCTACTCCCTCCGATGACATTCGGCGCGCCTATTGAAGAGTTCGCGCGTAACCGGCCTGCCGTCCCGCGTTTACAATTGAGTTGGAAGCCTCATGAAAACCCTCACAATCGCGGTCATCGCCGGTGACGGAGTGGGCACGGAAGTCATTCCGCAAGCCAAACGCGTCCTGGAGAAAGTCGCTGAAAGACACAATTTGAGCCTGGTGTTTCAGGATTTCGACTGGGGCGCCCAGCACTTCTTCCGTTGGGGCCAGATGATGCCCGCCGGGGCCATCGACCTGCTCCAGCCCTGCGATGCCATTCTCCTAGGCGCCGTGGGCCATCCCGAAATTCCCGATCACACCACGCTCAACGGCCTGCTGCTGCCTATCCGGCGCGCCTTCGACCAGTACGCCAACGTGCGTCCGGCCTATCTCTACCCTGGTGTGAAGTCGCCGCTCGCACGGCCGAAGGGCGGCGACATCGACCTCGTTGTGGTCCGCGAGAATACCGAAGGCGAGTACGCGCCCGTGGGCGGCTTCGTGTATCGTCATCAGCCCGAGGAGGTCGCCATTCAGACTTCGGTCTTCACGCGCCGCGGATGCGAACGCATTATGCGGTTTGCGTTCGAGACGGCCCGGCAGCGCAATGGCAAGAGGCGCGTGGCCTCCATCACCAAGTCCAACGCTCAGGGATACAGCATGGTGCTATGGGACCGCACGTTCCAGGACGTGGCGGCCGACTATCCCGATATCGAGACCGAATCGCTGCTGGTGGATGCCGCCGCCATGAACTTCATCCGCCGGCCGGAGA
>CAZARO010001288.1:0-2101 GCA_964487165.1 uncultured Solibacteraceae bacterium
CGGCAGGAAAGCTTCCGGACGGTTGGTGATTACCACGTTCGCCGTGACGCCACCCTCGCGCAGAAGCTCGCTCGCGCGAACCGCTTCGCCGGTTACAACCTTGTGGCCTCGCCGCTGCAGCACAGCCCGCAGAAAACTGCTGACAAATGGGTCCTCCACGACCAGAATTCGGGCGGACACTGGGTTATTCAGTAAGATCGGGGGCGCCGACGACGATTCTGAGTAGGTGGCCATTAACACACGCTATTCGACTCGCTGATACTAACGATTGTCAGTGATTTCGGTTGCTTACTCAATCCCCCCAAATAGGAGTTATGGCAATCTGTTATGAGGTGACTCGTTGGAGCTATAGAAGCCCGCACCAGCGCCCGAATACTACGTTAGACATCTCTTCCTGGCGCTTGCAGTTAGCATACGGGTCGAGGGGTGCCGATAATTCCCTCACGTCGCCGCAATTTTCGTCCTGTACCTGCCAATCCGCGATCATGGCGGGAGTTACTTCCAGGTGAAACTGCAATCCGTAAATGTTCCGGCCAGCGCGAAATGCCTGATTGCGGCACACCTTCGACCACGCCAGCAGTTCGGCGCCCGCCGGCAGATCCCAAGTCTCTCCATGCCAGTGGAAAACCGTCTCCGGGCCGCGGATACCCCCAAAAAGGGGATCGTCCGCGGCCGCTTCGGTGAAATGGATGTTGAGCCAGCCGATTTCCTTCTCGCCGTTGCGATGCACGTCGGCGCCCAAGCTGCGCGCAATCAATTGAGACCCCAGGCAGATACCGAGCAGCGGTTGGCCCCGCTCGGCGGCTTGAGAGATCAGCGCCCGCTCGCGGTCCAGGTACGGCAGGGAGTTGTTGGCGGACATCGGACCGCCCATAAAGATGAGGCCGGCGTACTGCGCGATATCGGGAGCGGGTGCCTCTTCCCGGTAAAGGTCGGCATAGTCACAACCAATATTCCGTTGGCGCAAGGAATCGCCGATGTAGCCGACATCTTCGAAGGGAACGTGGCGAAAGACCAGGACTTTCACGGACGCGCGGCTGCCTGGAAATGGCTGAGGCTCTCAGTGTACTTTTCCATACCTTTATAGAGAGCTTCCGCCAGCTTTTGCCGATAGTCCGGTCTCTTGAGCAGGGCCTCTTCCCGGGGGTTACTCATGAAGCCTATCTCCGCCAGCACGGAGGGCATGTTAGCTCCAATAAGTACGATAAAAGGTGCGGTCTTCACTCCGCGATCTATAGTTCCAGGAAAGTTCTTCAGTGAGAACGCGTACAACGACGCTTCCACCCGCCTGGCAAATTCGTGCGACTCCTCGGACTTGTCGTGTAAGGCGATCTTCTTGATGATGTCCTGCAGTTCGAAGATGGAGTTCTGGGTGGGACCGTTTTCGCGCGCGGCCACGTCCATCGCGTTCTTGGTGCCATTGATGTTCAGGTAGTAGGTCTCCACGCCGGATATCTTCGGGATGGTGGAGAAATTGGCGTGGATAGACAGGAACAGGTCGGCCTTTTTCTCGTTGGCCAGGGCGGTGCGGCCTTCCAGGGGAACAAATGTGTCGTCGCTGCGCGTGTAGATTACTTCCGCGCCCATGTTATCCTGCACCAGCTTTCCAACCCGCAGGGCAACATCCAGGACGAGTTCTTTTTCGATCAGCCCCTTGGAGCCCTCGGCGCCCTGATCGTGTCCGCCGTGGCCGGGATCGATCACCACCCGATTGATCTTCAGGCCCAGCGCGCGAATGAGCGAGTTCGTGCCGTCGCTGGTATGCCGGGCGCCCTTGGCGATCTCGTCCGGCCCGGGATCTGGCGCAGGGCGATTTTCGGCGGCCGCCGGCGAAGGCGCGGGTGGCAGCGTGGGGATCGGGACGCTACTATCGGTGACTTCCGCCGGCTTGGCGATATCGGGCGCGATCCCCGGGACTTTGGTGTCGGGTTCGATATGCACGTCGGCCTTCACGGCCACGGCGACTTTCGCGGGCGCGGAAACCGGCTTGACGACCGCCGGTTGGGGAGGCCGAGACGAGGGGAATGGCGTGACGGCCGTATGGTCGGCAAGCTGGGTTGGCAGGGTCTCGGTGCGCAGCGGATTGCCGGCGGGCATGCGC
>CAZARO010001289.1:0-2101 GCA_964487165.1 uncultured Solibacteraceae bacterium
TACTACAGTACAGTCACGTCTAGTATATTACCCAGCTTACTATAGTAGGTTAACGTCAGAAAGGATCGAATCCATGAAAAAGCTCGTTGTATTCGCGTTGATGGCATTTGCGTTCTTGGCGACGGCTCGGACAGCCCGGCTCGATTTTCCGGTGCCAACCTGCAACCCCTGCCCATTTGTTCGCTAGGGTGAATAGCCGCGTTTGTGGCGCGGCGTCTGGTGTTAGAATCGGGTTTCAAGCCGTTCAAAGATAAATGCCAAGCGCCGCGCTTTTTATTTCGTTTTTCCAGGCGATTACCATCCTGGGGTCCGCTCTGACGGTCCTCAAACTCCTCCGCACGGGGCTTTTCCGCCGCTACCGCATCTTCTTTATATACTTTGTCTTCCGCCTCCCTTCCATGACCCTCATGCTGGTTCTGACGAACCTTAAAGGTTTACCTGGCGGGAGCGGGAGCAGTTCTAATTTATATTTCTACGCATTTTATTACATCGAGCCATTGATGCTCGTCTTCTATATTCTGGTGGTGGTAGAACTCTACAGCTTGGTTCTGGAACGGTACAAAGGGTTATACACACTCGGCCGGTGGGCCATGTACGCGGCAGTTCTGATTTCGGGGATCATTTCCATTCTCAGCCTGCTGCCCAAAATCGCTCCGTCGACCCCGGAACCGTCCCGGCGGTTGCTGTACGAGTTCGCCGCGGAGCGCGGTATCGATCTCGCGCTGGTGATCTTTATCCTATTAATCGTATGGTTTTTAGGCCGATATCCCGTACCCCTCAGCCGTAATGTGGTGGTGCACACTGTGATTTACGCCCTCTTCTTCTTAAGCGAGTCGATGGCGCTCCTGTGGCGAACCCTGCTGGGCTACCAGATGAACACCACATTAAACGTTATTTCCACGGCGGTGTCATCGGCGTGCGCGGTGGCCTGGTGGCTGATGCTGACCGCGCGGGGCGAGGAAATCCAGGTCCACGTACCGCAGATCCGCCCCGAATCCGAGGAGCGAATTCTGGAACAACTCGAACTATTAAACGCCACTCTCCTCAGAGTTTCCAAAAAATGAGTGATATCCTTTGTTAATATAGGTGCTATTTTTGGTTAAGGTAGTACCGATATTCCCGTTACGGTGTTGCATTGAATTGGAAATAGGACTATCCTCGATTTGACGAAGAAAGTGTGGGTTGTCATGGAATACGTCCTTGCCATTTCGATTGTGACATTCCTCGCGTTAGCAGTAGCGCTATTTCTTCTCGTCCGCAGAATGACGTTCAGCGGCAGCAGTTTGCCCTTGACCGCCGAATGGATCGATGAGCTTTCAATCGAACGCTACCGGCCGATGATGCGGTTGCTGGATGGCGGCGATCTGGAATTTCTACGGTCTCAGCCCGGTTTTTCTCCTCGAATGGCTACCAAACTTCGTGCCCAGCGGTGCCAGATTTTCCGCGGTTACTTGCGGTGTCTGAACGGGGATTTTCAACGAGTTTGCGCGGCCATTAAGATCCTGATGTTGCAGTCCCGGCAAGATCGGCCTGACCTGGCCGGCCTGTTGGTGCAGCAACAAATGAAATTCGCCTGCGGGATGGGGCTGGTTTATTTCCGCCTGTTCCTGTACCGTTGGGGGCTGTCCGGTGTTGACGTGACGAGTTTGGTTAAGAATTTCGACCTGATGCGCTTGGAATTGCGAAGCTTGGTTCCGGCTACCCTTACCATGGGTGCCTGAAGCGAGTGCTATTTGCCTGGTCCTCCGGGCGGCTGTAGCGGTTGATTTCTGTCGGCCGCTACAGCCGTTTTAATATTTCTTTTGCCTCATTTAACTGCGGAAATTTTTTCTCCGCTTCCCGAAATTCCTTTGTGTGTACCCTCCTCCGCGCCCCATTATGATCCACGGGATATCGTAAATGCAGCATTTCGTGAAACATTACATACTCTAATGCCAGCGCCGGCCGGCCCGGTTGATCGAATATCCGGCTTAGAATAATGGCATTGTGCGAAGGGTCGAAATGCCCCAGCATGCTGCGCGATGCTCCCCGGCTCCAGCCCAGACGCGGCATCCCCATCAGGCCGTCGAAAAACTGCCGGTTGAGCCGCTCGAAAATCTCT
>CAZARO010001290.1:0-2100 GCA_964487165.1 uncultured Solibacteraceae bacterium
TTCGCGGTGGTGATTGCGGTGATGGCGCTCGAAATGGTTTATAGCGGGGTCACGGGAGGGATGCGATGACGGATTTCCGGCTGGAACAACTTGTGGGCAATTTGTTGCGGGCGGGAGTCGGGCTGGCGGCAGCTGTGGTGGTGGCGGGCGGTGGGTGGTACCTGGCGGCAGAAGGGGCGGCGCGGGCGGACTACCGCAGCTTCCACGGCACGCACGGGTCAATGCCATGGACGCAGGGCTTATCGGGGCCGCTCGAGACGATTCAGATCGGTCTGCTGATTCTGATAGCCACGCCAGTGGCACGAGTGGTGTTCTCGATGGTGGCATTCGGCATGGAGAGGGACAGGGTGTACGTGGGGATCACGGTGGTGGTGCTGGCGATTCTGGCGTACAGTTTGGCGGGAAAATAGGCTATCAGGTGTCCGCACTCCGCGACGGGCGGGTTGGTTACCCGCCCCGACACGGCGGAAGGCCGATTGCCAATCGGCCGCAGGATGCCATCCTGCCCTACTTCGGACTCCCTGTGCCAAGAGAATTCAACAACTCACGGGCTTCCTGCTCGCTACTCCACCGGATTACTCAGCACTCCGATGCCTTCGATTTCCACCTCCACAAGGTCGCCGGGGGACATCTTGCGGGTGCTGCCGGGGGTTCCGGTGTAGACGATATCGCCGGGGAGAAGCGTGACCCAGCCGCTGATCCAGCTCACGATGGTGGGGCAATCGAAGATGAGGTCGGAGGTGTACTGCTTCTGCACCGTTTCGCCGTTGAGGCGGGTCTGCAGCAGCAGGTTGCCGTAATCGATGCCGGTGACGATGGCGGGGCCGAGAGGTGCGAAGGTGTCGCAGCCTTTGGCGCGCCACCATTGCAGATCTTTGCCGGGACCATGCTGCCAGTTACGCTCGCTGACATCGTTGCCGCAGGTGACGCCGAAAATGGCGGCACGAGCTTCCTCGACGGAGGCGTTTCTTACGGGCTTGCCGATCACGGCGACGATCTCGCCCTCGTAGTGAAGGTCTGTGGCGTCGCGCGGGGTGACGATGGGGCCGCCGGGATCCTGCAGGGCGGTGACGGCCTTATAAAAGATTTCGGGACGCGTGGGCTGCGGACGGCCTCCGAGGTGGCTCTTGTAGTTCAGACCGACGGCCAGAATCTTGCCGGGCTGGCAGGGGGCGAGCAGCTTTACATCGGAGAGCGGCAGAGTGGCGCCGGTTTCGGCGCGGGTGCCGAAGAGGCCGCCCTCGATGGGGCGGACGGTTTCCCCATCCAGGATGGCGTAGCCGGTGGCGGAGCCGGAGCGACAGCGAATGTATTTAGTCACGCTCCGCTATTGTAGCGCCGGAGCGAGCGGCGCAAAGATGAGGATGGAGCTGGTGGGCGCGTCGACTCCGGTGTCGACTTCCATGGTGACGGCGATGGCGGCGTTGGTATTGGGGTCGATGGGACCGCGCATGACGTGCAGCACCGAGCCATCGCTCTGCGACTGGAACATGCCGGCGCGGACGGGGCTGGCGCCTTTGGCCTTGGGGATGAACCAAAGCTCATAGGCTTTGCCGGCGGGCGCCTGCGGCAGGTTGGAGGCGATGAGGAGCGCACCCATGGAAGGATTGTAGAAGAGCTTGCCCTTGGGGGTGGGCTTCTTCTCGCCGAAGGAGGTGACGGTGGTATCGGGGCCGTTCATCAGGGCGAAGGCCTCGTTGAGGCGCGTGAGCTCGATGATCTGGGCGCGCGACTCCTCGCGCAGTTTAAGCACCTGGCGGGAGAAATCCCATTCGCGGCCGCCGAAATAGAATGCGGCGGCCAGGCACATGATGGTGGAGCCGGCAAGGAAGGGGGCCCATCCGAACGCGCGCTGCTCGACGCCCACGGAGGCCAGAATGCGGCGCCGCAATTTGGGGGAAGGCGCGGCGGGAGCGGAGGAGCCGCCTAACAGGGCCGCCAGTTCGCGCGCGCGCTTCATCTCTGCCATACACACCTCGCAGCCG
Source organism: uncultured Solibacteraceae bacterium (assembly GCA_964487165.1). Classification (GTDB taxonomy): domain Bacteria; phylum Acidobacteriota; class Terriglobia; order Bryobacterales; family Bryobacteraceae; genus PALSA-129. The sequence goes on from CAZARO010001290.1 coordinate 1,986, forward strand.
CGGTCGAGATGAGCGCGGATTTCGTCGCGTTCGGGCTCTTCGGCCAGGCCGAGCGCGTACAACTCGTAGTGGTCCCGCAATTCGGTGCAGTTCATGCCGACACCGCCTGAGCGCC
>CAZARO010001291.1:0-2097 GCA_964487165.1 uncultured Solibacteraceae bacterium
GTTTTGCAGGGGGCAAGTCGATCAATTCTCCGTCTAAGAGCTCCTGCTTGCCGGGAGTCTCCGGCAAGTTGAGGAACTCCTCCTCCGACAGCATGATGCGGCTACGCATGTTCATACGATACCACCTACCTTACTTCAAATTCGCCGAACGCCAGGCCCAGATCGCGGATGTCGGCGCCGGCACGGAACGTGCGGCTCGCCTCCACCGTTACCTCAATGGCCGCCTGGCCCACCAGCGCGTCCGGCAGTGGGAACTTGAGCTCGAAGTTACCGCCGGAGGTTAACGCTGCCGGCGCCAGCGCGGCGCCGTTTACCGTCACCGAGACGTCCAGCGGACCCGCGCCTAACTGCTCGGCCGGATAATATCCGCGCAGGTAAAGCTTCTGGCCGGCGGCTGTCGGACCGGCCATGCGCACGCTGGCTCGCCGGGGCATCCAGCGATGATTGCTTTCCGGCGCGTACCACTCCGGACTCAGCAGGTCCGCGGCCAGCGGGCTGCCCACGTCCACACGGTGCGGCAGTCCCAGGTCGCGCGGCTGGCTGGCATAGGCGGAAGTGATGTTGCGCAGAAGTGGACCGCGCACATCGTATACGGCAATCGCGTCACTCTCCAGCCCCTTAGCGACTTCGCCTCCCGGCAGTACGAACTCGCCCACGTCGCCCAGTTCGGGATGAGACTCGATCCGCCGCCCGCTCTCGGGTGTCAAATACAAATGGTCGATGCCCAGCAGGCGGAAGGGGTGGTCCAGCACGCCGTTATAGAACAGCGTGGTGTCCACGCCGTCCAACAGGATAGTCTGGCTGGGGTGCAATTCGTGGGCGCGCGCCACGCCTTCCACCAGATTGCGGACGCGCAGCGTGAGCCGGTACTGAAAGTCGGAAGCGGCCACAGTGCGGGGCAGCATGATCAGCAGGTAGACGGCGGCCAGGACGACGGCGGCGGCCCGCGGCCACGTCGGCGAACGCCAGGCCTCCGCCAGGGCCCAGCCGCCCAGCCAGCACAGGCCGATGGCCGGCAGAAACGAATAATATTCCGCAATGTGGTCGCGCAGAGGCAGCACCGGCGCGATCACGATTACGAACCACGCCAGGCAGAAAGCGCCCAGGCGGCCGCGCTTCGCAGCGAATGCCAGGAGGCCGAGCGAAACCAGCACGACGGCCGCCGGAATGAGCCAGCGCGGCACCGGGATGGGCGCCCAAAATCCCAGCGGACCCACGGTCCAGGCCCAGTACTTGGCCAGCGTACGCAGCATCGCTCCGGTGAAGTGCAGAGTGTAATTGGGGTCCTTGCCGGCGGGCGCGGCCGCCTGGTGAATCGCGAAATACGCCGCCGAGGGAAGGAACAGCGGCCACACCTTTCGCAGATAAGGGCGCGCGCACAGAAGCGTGTAGACCGCGGCCAGCGCGGGGTAGACGATGTTCAACTCCATGGCACCGAAGCCCAGCAGGAAGGCCATCCATTGATAGAGGTTGTAGCGCCAGTCGCCGGTCTCCACGTAGCGCAGCAGGAAAGCGAACGCCAGCAGCAGAAAGAAGCCGCACAGCACCTGATTGTAGGCGCTGGCCCAACCCAGCGGCAGGACCGCGGTGTGGCTGGTGGCCCACAGCGCCGCCGCCAGGAAGCCCGCGGCGCGCCGTCCCGTGAGGCGAGTGCCGATCCATGCCACCAGCGTCAGATTCGCGAACTGGGTGGCGAAGGCGACGATGTGGAAGGGCAGCGCGTCCAGGCCGAATAGTCCCGAGCCCGCTATGAAAAAGAGCCGGTCGCTCCATGGCCGGATGGTGCCCTGGGCCATGGGCGCGAAGACATCGTGCAGAGTCAGCTTCGCTCCCAGCCATGCGAAATCGTCAGCGCAAAACCACGACGCGAGGCCGCGCCAGTGAATCAGCAGGCAGATTATGAAGGGTCCGCACCACCATGCTGCCCGCTGCCACCGGCTGATTTCCTTAGTCATGGCGTTTGTCCTGCTGTGCAATTGCTTTCAGGCGCACTCGTGGGGCAGGATGGCATCCCAATGTCACTTACATTGCCGGAAAGCTGAGATTCTGCGTTAATTGTGGGGCGGACCCCCTGGTCCGCGCGGGACGCCCTCGTCC
>CAZARO010001292.1:0-2094 GCA_964487165.1 uncultured Solibacteraceae bacterium
TGCATCCGCAACTTACCGCGTTCCATGCGGCGTGCCAGATCGACTTCTCCCTCGCGCGTCAGCAGCGGAACGGCTCCCATTTCCCGCAAATACACCCTCACCGGATCGTCGGTGTAGATGGATTCTTCCACCGGCGCGGGGTGTAGGAAGTCGGCTTCGTGGCCAGCCTCCGGGTCGAAGAACTTGGCCTCCTCCTCGAAGTTGAGCCCCAAATTCTCGGGATTGTCGACTAAAAACTGATCTTCAAACTGGTCCACTAAGACTCACCTCCCCCAAGCACGCACGCTCCTTTGACAGAGGCTTGTAGGATGGGGTTTTTGGTCGAAAATTCAACTCGTTTGCCTGGCGCAAAGTGTTGACAAGACTGGCTGCATTCGGGGGTTTTGCTTCCGATAGATGATATCATCATTCCCCAGCGAAATTAAAGCTCTATTTTAAAGATGTCTCAAAACTGTTTCGGTTACATCGAATTGCACGAAATGCCTGCTAGAAACCATATCGGCGGAAACGGCGCAAGTTTTCAGGGCAACTTCTGCCGCATCAGGTTCTTGAGCTCATTAAAAAAGGCCTCTTCGTCCTGAAAATCGCGATACACCGAGGCGAAGCGTACATAGGCGATTTTGTCGAGCTCCTGCAGGTTGGTAATCAAGTATTCCCCTATATCTGTAGTAGATATTTCGCGGTCGGGAGAATCGCTGACTTTGGATTCCACCTTATTCACCAGGTCGGCGAGCTTCACCATGCTTACGGGGCGCTTTTCGCAGGCCTTGAGCAGGCCGTTCAGGACTTTCTGGCGATCGAACTTCTCACGCCGCCCGTCCTTCTTGATCACCATATACGGGACTTCGTCGATCCGTTCGTAGGTGGTGTACCGCCGCTCGCACGACAGACACTCCCTTCGCCGGCGAATGGCATCGCCTTCCTTGCTCTCGCGCGAATCCACAACTTTATCGTGCAAGTGATTGCAAAACGGGCACTTCATTCGGCTGCCTCCCGCCCGATCTGCCGTAGGTTATGCCAGTCCAGACCCTCCTTCAGCGCCAGACCCAAACCCACGGGCACAATTGCTACAAACGTAAGAATCCAGAGGAGGAGAGCAAACCCAGTGGCCAGTTCTGCCCGTGTTCCATACAATTCGGTCAACACCAGGATAGCCACTACCTGCGTTCCACCGCCCACGCCGGGTATCTGCACCACTCCCCCGAAAGAAATGAAGCCCATCATAATCAAAACATCTACAACTGTAATATTTACGATACCGACATATGCCTGCGCCAGGCACCAATAACAGGCCGCGATCAAAACCCACTCCAGAACGGAATACAGGAAGATCAGCAGCAGCGCGCCATCGCTGCGGATGGATTCCACCCCTTTCACCAGCGCATTGACCAGCTTTTCCGCCCGGGTGGACCACCGGTCCGGTAGCCACCGCGCGGCGGTGACAAGCCGGCGCCGGACCGGTTCGGCGAAGTGACGCAGCGAGAACAGGGCCACCAGCACGGCCGCGCAGGACGCCCCCCCGATCTTACCGCCAAACCGGAGCACCCAGGCCAGCTTCGCACCCACGTGGAGGGCCGAAGCGGGCACGTGAGCGAGGGCGAAGGCGAGCAGCAGCGAAGCCATCAGGAGGTCGAAAACGCGCTCCAGCAGCCAGGAAGCGATCTGCGAGCTGATCGGGACTTTCTCCTTGACGGCTATCAGGTAAGGGCGCACAAAATCGCCCGCGCGCCCGAAGAGCGTGATGGCCGTAAACCCGATCACCGTCGCCACCAGCAGGTTCCGCATGGACGGCCTGGCCTTCAGCGGCCGCAGGAAGACTTCCCAACGCAGCGCGCGGCCGTAATAGGTGCCGAAGATGGGAACCACAGCGAAGAGCAGCCATGGCCAGCGCAGCCGCGTGACGGCGGCGGCGGCCAGACCCCAATCGAAGGCTCTGACAGACAGCCGGGAGTGCAGCAGCCAGGCCGCCAGCACCGCCGCCAGAACGCCGGCTAGCGCCCATTTCCATGCGTGCCGTCGAATAATCGTCTCCTCTACCGCGGAAATGCCGTGAAATGGCTAGCATACCGGAAAAATTGAACCTATCATGAAAAA
>CAZARO010001293.1:0-2092 GCA_964487165.1 uncultured Solibacteraceae bacterium
TCGGCGGCCTCAACGCGCGGCCGGATATCGACGGCATTCTGGTGCAGCTTCCCCTCCCGCCCCAGGTGGATACCAAGCGCATTCTGCTGGGGGTCGCGCCGGCCAAAGACGTCGACGGCTTCCACCCCTGTAACGTGGGCAACCTGGTAGCCGGGCTGCCGGGTCCGCGCGCCTGCACTCCCGCCGGCATCCTGGAACTCCTGAAACGCTACCGCATCCCCATCGCCGGCAAACACGCCGTAGTGGTGGGCCGTAGCGATATCGTCGGCAAACCGGTCGCCATGCTGCTGCTCCACGAGCACGCTACCGTCACCATCTGCCATTCCAAGACGGTCGACCTATCGGCCGTGTGCCGGGAAGCCGATATTCTGGTAGCGGCTATGGGACGGCCGGCCATGATTACCGGCGAATACATACGGCCCGGCGCGACGGTGATCGACGTGGGCACCAATCGCCTGGACAAGCGGGAGGATGTGGCGCGGATTTTCCGCAACTCGGTGGAAAAACTTGCGTCCTATGATAAGAGAGGAAGCGTGCTGGTGGGCGATGTCCACCCCATGGACGTGGTTGAAAAGTCCTCCGCTTATACTCCTGTGCCCGGTGGCGTGGGCCCGCTGACCATCGCTATGCTGATGGCCAATACGGTGGCTTCCGCCGAGCGCCGCGCGGGTATATGTTGAAAGTAGGGCTGACCGGCGGATTGGCCTGCGGGAAGTCGTTCGTGGGCGAGGTTTTGCGAGGGTATGGATGCCTCTTGATTCAGGCCGACGAACTGGGCCACGAGGTGCTGGCTCCGGGTGGGGAGGCGTATGACGGGGTGGTGCGGGAATTCGGGAGCGAGGTGCTCGACGCAGGCGGCAGGATTGACCGACGGGCGCTGGCCGCTCAGGTTTTCGGCGCCCCGGCGCGGTTGGCCGCGCTCAACCGGCTGGTGCATCCGCCGGTGTTTCGCAGGGAGGATGAGTTGATTGCCGAATTCGCGGCGCGCGAGCCGCTTGGCATTGCCGTGGTGGAAGCCGCCATTCTGATTGAAACGGGCAGCTTTCGCCGTTACGACCGGATCGTTCTGGTGACCTGTAGGGAAGATCAACAGGTGGAGCGCGCGTTACGGCGGGATGGCGCCTCGGAGAGCGATGTAAGGGCCCGCCTGAGCCGCCAGATGCCCCTGGAAGAAAAACGAAAGTATGCCGATTTCGTCATAGATACATCCGGGGAAAAAGAGGAAACGGTGCGCCAGACAAGCGCCGTTTTCCAGGAGTTACGGAGAATTGAAGTATGAAACTTCTGCGACCTTTAGCCTGGGCCATTATGCTGGTGGCCGGATTTGTGTATGTCACCTCGGTGGGCCATTGGGATTTCGCGCGGATCCGCTCCATGGGCCGCCTGTGGAGCGAGCCGGCCGCCGCCGCGACGGCGTTTTCGCCCGACGAACAGAATAATATCGATATCTATAAGGCGGCCCGCGATGCCACGGTGAATATCACTTCCACCACTTATGTGCAGGACTGGTTTATGCAGGTATTCCCGCAGAAAGGCACCGGTTCGGGCTTTATCATTAACCAGGAAGGGGAGATTCTCACCAATAATCACGTGGTGCAGGGCGCCACGCAACTCACCGTGAAACTGGCCGACCAGAAAGAATTCAAAGCCAAAGTTCTGGGCCGGGACCCGCGCAGCGACCTGGCGTTGATCAAGATTGAAGCTCCCGGCAAGCTGCCGTCGCTGCACCTCGGGGAATCCGACAACCTGGTGGTGGGGCAGAAAGTGCTGGCCATCGGCAATCCGTTCGGATTCCAGGGCACGCTTACTACCGGCATCGTCAGCTCGCTTGACCGCAGCATTCAAACCGAAGATAGCCAGGTACCGCTCGAGGGTATGATCCAGACCGACGCGGCTATCAACCCCGGCAATAGCGGCGGTCCGCTGCTCGATTCGCACGGCAGCGTAATCGGCATCAACACCGCGATTTATGGACAGGGCAATATCGGCATCGGCTTCGCTATGCCCATTAACCGCGCCAAGACAATGCTCGACGAGCTTCAAAAGAACGGGAAGATCTCGCAGCCCGCGCCGCTGGGCATCCGCACCATGT
>CAZARO010001294.1:0-2084 GCA_964487165.1 uncultured Solibacteraceae bacterium
CGAGGGCGCGGTGGGACTATCGACGGCGCTGCAATATGCCCCGGCGCCCTATGCCAAGACCGAGGAACTGATCGCGCTGGCGGCGGAAGCGGCCAAGTTCGGCGGCACCTACGCCTCGCACATTCGCGATGAAGGCAACGGGATCGACGCGGCGCTGGACGAGGCTTTCCGCATCGGCCGCGAGGCGAAAATCCCGGTGGAAATCTGGCACTTGAAGGCCGCCGGGAAGGCCAATTGGGGACGCATGCCGGAGATCGTGGCACGCATCGAAGCGGCGCGTAAGTCGGGCGTGGATGTGGCGGCCGACACGTATGCGTACCCAGCGGCGTTCAATTCCTTTTCGGCGATTGTTCCGCCGTGGGCGCACGATGGCGGCGACAAGAAGCTCATCGAACGGCTGAAGGACCCGGCCATGCGCGCGCGCATCCGCAAGGAAATGGAAACACCCTCGGGCGATTGGAACAACGAGTGGCAGCAGGTCAACGGGCCGGAATCGTTCCTGGTGGGCGCGGTGCAAAATCCCAAGCTGCTGCCGCTGCAGGGCAAGAGCATCGCCGAAATCGCCACGTTGTGGCACAAAGATCCCGTCGACACGGTCTTCGACCTGCTGATAGAAGACGAAGCCTTCACGCAAGTCGCCATGTTCATCATGTCGGAGCCCGACGTGGCTCTGGCTCTGGAGCAGCCGTGGGTCTCGATCTGCAACGATTCGCAGGGCACGGCGCCCGACGGCCTGCTGGGCAAGGAACATCCGCACCCGCGGGCGTACGGGACGTTCCCGCGTATCCTGGCGAAATACGTGCGCGAGGAAAAGAAGCTCACGCTGGAGGATGCCATCCGCAAGTTCACCTCGCTGCCCGCCGGCCGTATGCGCTTCGCCGATCGCGGCGTGCTGAAGGAGGGGATGTGGGCCGACGTGGTGGTCTTCGACCCGGATACGATTCACGATGTGGCGACGTTCGGGAGTCCGAATCAGTTGTCGGAAGGCATGCAGTACGTGCTGGTCAACGGAGTGCCGGTAGTCGATGGCGGTAAGATGACGAACGCGCTGCCGGGGAAAGTGGTGACGCGGTAGGGGCCGGGAAGGATGGCTTCTTTACCCTTCGTCCACGATCCAAGCGCTACACTGGTCCCGTGGGAGAGTTGAGTCAAAATCTGACCCTGGTGATCGACGAGGACATTCTTCTGGCCGCAAGAAAGATCGCACTCGATAGGCGAACCAGTGTAAATCAGCTCGTGAGGGAATACCTGACGACTCTTGTCGAGGAATCCGAGGGAAGGCGCATGGCTCGGACGCGCCTGAAGATGGCGTCCGAGAAGGCCTGATCGAAATCCGCGACAAGACGTGGGGCCGGGACGATCTTTATGAGCGCTGAGAAGCGTTCGAAAAGGGCGGCTCGCCGAAGAAACAGACCTCCCAGCGGCTGGTAACTGAGTTGATGGACACGGATCGCCTGCGGCTCCTGCTGGCCACGTCTATACCGTCACTGCTTGACGATCTCAACGCGCCGGTTCTGGGCTCTGCCCTCCTCTGTGTCGTTGGAGGCCACCGGCACATAGGGGCCGTTGCCGAAGGAGTCGAGCCGCGCGGGCGCAATGCGACCGTGCCGCCGATTTCGTTTACCAAGTTGCCAAATTCAACCAAGTAGGTTAATCTGAGGCCATGGAGAAACGGACGCCGCACTGTAAGCTGGCGGTGCTTAAATCCATGGTAGCGGCGAGCAAAGTCCGCATCACCATTTCGGCACTCGCCGGTGGTGCGGCCCTGGGGTTCGGATTCGAGGAGATCGTCGGCGTCGTCGCAGCTCTCACGCCGAAAGACTTTTACAAGAGCATGACCACGCACGCCGATCACCGCGTCTGAGGACGTCTACCGGCCGACGACTTCGGTCGGCGAGGTGTACTTGAAACTCATTGTCTTGGACGACGTGCTAATCGTGTCGTTCAAGGAGCTATGAGTGGAATGTCGAAGACATGAAGAAAGGAGAATTGCAATGAAATGCCCATCCTGTGGGAATGGAAGACTGGCGCGCGACACACGCGATGTCCCGTACACATACAAAGGCGAAACGACCACGATTCCG
>CAZARO010001295.1:0-2083 GCA_964487165.1 uncultured Solibacteraceae bacterium
GAGACGATTCTGGCCGCGTTCGAGATGGACGAAATTCTGTGGGAGCTGCGCGAGCACTCCGCCGGTCTGAACTGCGGCCGCTGGGATTACATTTTCAGCTTTATTAAGAAGTTTGGAAACCAGCCGGGCCGCGTGCTCCCCGACCGTTCCCGCGTCACCATGACCAGCCGCTTCCTGGCTGCCTATGTGGACCTCTTAATCGCCACGTGCCACCGCCGCGGCGCGCATGCCATGGGTGGAATGGCTGCCCAGATACCCGTCAAGAACAATCCCGAGGCGAACAAAATTGCCATGGAGCGCGTCCGCGACGACAAGTTGCGGGAAGTGTGGGCCGGACACGACGGCACCTGGGTGGCCCATCCGGGGCTGATACCCGCGGTGAAGTTCGTGTTCGATACCTACATGCCGAGGCCCAACCAATTGGATCGCCTGACATCCTCCACAACCACCGCCGCCGATCTGCTGCAAGTTCCTTCCGGGCCGATTACCGAGGCGGGATTGTCGCTCAACGTCGACGTCGGGCTGCAATACCTGGCTGCCTGGCTGGACGGAAACGGCTGCGTGCCCATCTACAACCTGATGGAGGATGCGGCCACCGCGGAGATTTCCCGCTCGCAGGTCTGGCAGTGGATGCGGCACGGAGCAAAGCTGGAAGATAATCGCACGATTACGCCGTCGGTGGTGTGCCAGATGCTCCACCAGCATGTCGAGAAATTGAGCAAGCGCATTCCGGAATCGCAGCTTTTTGCAGCAGCGCAGTTGTTTGACGAGATGGTCAATGCGGTGGAATTTCCGGAGTTTCTGACGCTGCGCGCGTATGAGCGGCTGACCTAAACTCACCGCTGGACATGGCGCGCGTGACGGCGCATACTTCGCTCATGGGGCCCGCCGTGGATCGCGCCACGCTCCTCGAGCAGTTGCGCGAAGATCTGGGGTTCCGCCGGATCAAGCAAGGCATCGCGCGGCTGGATCGCGTCCGGCCGGTCATCGAGACGATGGAGCCGGCCGCCGGGGCCGGCGTTCTGGCCGGCCTGGTGGCGCAATGGGTGGACGCCGGATTCGACAGTCCGGCGCTGCTGCGCTCGCTGCTGGTGCGATTTCCCGCCGATGTCCGCCCATCCTTGCCGCTCCTCGACTATCTGCATCTCCGCATGGTGGAAGGAGTGCTTGCCATGTCGGAGGAAGATTTCGATCGGGCGGCCGGCCACTTCCTCTTGGTGCAATCGTTCGAAGACGAGATCGCTGATCGTGAATTGCTGGCCATCGCCAATTTCTGGATTGGACGGTGCCGCCGCAAACTGGGGCGATACGACGACGCGCTGTGCTATACCGAGCGCGGCGAAAAACTGGCGCTGGCGCTGGGCTATACGCCCATGGCGGCCATCATGCAAGCCGCCCTTAGCTGGCTGGCATTCCAGAAAGGCAAACTGGATGAGGCGGTGGCCATTCTGCGGCGCGCCGAAGAGGCTCTCAGCAGGACCGACGACTTCCTCAATCGCGGCAACATCCAGTCGGCCTACGGGCGGATTACCCGCCGTCAGGGAAAATACGAACGGGCGGTGGAATGTTTCGAGCGGGCCATAGCGGAATACCGCACCGCCGGCGGAGAACAGCTCCAACTGGCGCGCGGCTTACAGAATCTGGCGTTCGTCCGGCGGTTGCTGGCGCTGCGCGCCCACAAGGAACTGGACCAGGTAGCGGCATCGCGTCGCGGCAGCCGGGAGGGCGGGGAAGCGGGGCCGGACCTGACCCGCGAGCGGCGCCAGCGCGTCGACGCCATGCGCGCCGAGAGCCGCCGGCACCTGGACGAAGCGATGGCGATCTATGTACGGAAGCAGAACCATCGCGGCATCGCGGGAGTCCTTATCAACCGCGGATTCCTGTATCTCGACTCGGGCGATCTGGAATGCGCCGCCGTGGAGGCGGCCGAAGCCTTCGCCCACGGCAGCGAGAAGTCCGACTACATCGTCATGGCGCGGGCCCGCACGCTGCAATGTATCGCCGAAAACGCCGCCATCGAGGAGCAGGTGGGAGATGCGGTGCTGCACCATGAAGCCGCCGAAATGTTTGCGCGCGACGCCGT
>CAZARO010001296.1:0-2082 GCA_964487165.1 uncultured Solibacteraceae bacterium
GCTGACGAACAAAGCGAACGAGTCGCCGCGTTTTTCGATGCCGATGCGCCTGGCCGTCACGGTCACCAGGCTGTCCGGGGTCGCGCCACCGGGCAGGCCGCGGCCCCCGATGCGATACTCCATGTCCTTCACGCGCACGTCCTTCTCGGGGCGCTGCGCCAGGTGGATCATGCCCGCGCCATGCAAGGCGACGATGGCCTCTTTGGAATCGTCCTCGAGATCCTGCCGGATGACCAGCACCGCCTTGCGGTCGCCGAAGCCGCTGGCATCGGGGTACGCGATGTCGGCCGCCAGCGACACATCGCCGGACATCCTTTTCCATAGATACCGAAACTCATCGCGCGTGTACCAGACGTTGTAACCTGCCGACTCGATGGTGTACCGCTTCGTGCCGGCGTCGTAACTGGCGCTGCCGGGCACTAGCGCGCTGCCGATATCGGACTGGCCGTCGAAGATGCCGATGGGCACATCGAAATTCTTGCTGGGCCGGTGAAAATCGGCGGGCGGCGCCACTTGCGTGTGAGTGGCGGAGCCTGGCCTCGCCCAGTCCGGCACAGCGGGAGTCTGCGCGCGCAGCAGCGTGGCGAGCAGCAGGCAGAACAGGCACGGGAGTTTCATCACGCGCCCCGCCAGCCTTCGACTTCCGCGATCTCCTCGGGACTCAAGCGGTACTCCAGCGCGCCGATGACGCCTTCCACCTGCCCGGCCGAGCGCATTCCCACGATGGCCGCGGTCACGGAAGGATTGTTCAGCGCCCAGGCGATGGCCACTTCCCCCGCCGAGCGGCCGTGGCGCGCGCCGATCCTCCGCATCAGCTCGGCCAGTTCCAGGTTCTTCGACAGGTGGGGCTCCTGAAACGACAGCGCGTTGCGCCGGAAGTCGTCCGCGGGAAACGCGGCCACGCGTTCCTTGGTCATGGTGCCGGTCAGCAGGCCCGATTTCATGGGGGAATACACAATCACGCCGATTCCGTGCTGCGCGCAATAGGGCAGCGTCTCGCTCGCCACCTCCGGCGAAATGGCCGAGTACGGCGGCTGCAGGGAAGTGATGGGCGCGATCGGACGGCAGCGCTCCATCTGCGCCGGGTTGAAGTTGGAGACGCCGATCCAGCGCACTTTGCCCTCTTGCTGCAGCTTGGCCAGGCAGCCCCATCCCTCTTCGATGTCGGAGTCGGGCATGGGCCAGTGAATCTGGTAGAGGTCGATGGTGTCGACGGCCAGGCGGCGCAGACTGGCCTCGCACTCGCGGCGAACGGAGTCGGCCTTCAGGCCGCTCGAGATTTCGCCGGCTTCATCCCACACGCGCGAGCATTTCGTGAAGATGTAGGGGCGATGGGAGCGCCCGGCCAGCGCGCGCGCCACCACTTCCTCGGAATGGCCCAGGCCGTAAACCGCGGCGGTATCGATCCAGTTCACACCGTGATCGAGCGCCGCGTGGATGGCGGCCACAGACTCGGTGTCGTCCTGCGGACCCCAGGCGAATTTCCAACCGCCTCCGCCCATGGCCCATGCGCCCACGCCGATGGGCGTCAATTCCATATCGCTATTTCCCAGACGTTTCTTGATCATGGCTTTATCTATGATAATCCGCCCCTCCACCGTTCCGACTTCAGTATCCTGCAAGGAGTGCCCGATAACCCGCCGTTCTACGACCGCCGGCTGACCGGCTGGTGGCGCTGGGCCGCCGTCCTGGCGCCCGGACTGCTTCTCTACCTGCTGCCGCTGCCCGGATGGAGCGCCGTGCAACGCCATTTGCTGGCCATATTCGCGGCCACCATCGTGGCCCTGGTAGCGCAACCTCTGCCGATGGGGGCGAGCGTGGTGGTGGCCATGACGCTGCTGGCGATCACCGGAACTTTGCCGCCGGCGAAGGTGCTTTCGGGCTTCAGCAATGTCACCGTCTGGCTCATCTTTCTGGCCTTTCTCTTCGGCCGCGCCTTCACCGTCACCGGGCTCGGCAAGCGGATCGGGTACCTCTTCGTGCGCCGATTCGCGCGCAGTCCGCTCAGCCTGGGATATTCGCTGGCCGCGGCCGACCTGGTGCTGGCGCCCTTCATCCCCTCCGACACGGCGCGCGGCGGCA
>CAZARO010001297.1:0-2080 GCA_964487165.1 uncultured Solibacteraceae bacterium
GATCGGCGATCAGTGGCGGCGGTCCGTCCAAAGGAGCCCCGCGCAGGATCGCCTCCAGCGCCAATTCGCCTTCTCCCGGCACCACAGCGTGCGCGCCGGCCGCCAGATACTCGGCGGAATAATTTGCCGGCTCGGGTCCACCGACTACGACCCTCCAGCCGCAGGCCACGGCCCGCTGCAGGATCGCGATCGCGTTCGGCCGGGTCATCAGGTTCGCATAAATCCCCAGCGTCGCGGGCGTCTCCGTTTCCAGAATGCGGAACAGCTCCTCCCGCGAACCGAAAGTGGAATCGTAGATCTCCACACCGAAACCGCGCGCCCGCAGATGCGAGGAGAGATACAGCAAGCCGAGAGGCGCGTAAGGCTTCATGATCTGAAGCTCCTTTGCGTCCTCATTGAGGAAATAGCCGTGTGTCAGCAGGAGATCCATATGGGCATCTTCCGCGTGCAAGTCTCCCGCAGCGCCAGCACGTTGCTCCACGCACCCGCCGCCGCATCTCTTCCCTGCCCGACCTCCAGGTGCAGCGCGTCCGCCAGGGCGCGATACAGGTCGGTCGAAAACGCTCCCTGAAACATCATATCCAGGTCGTCGCTGTCGGCCCAATTTTCCTTGGCGCCGAGCTGGCTCGAGACCATCCGGTGAAACGCCGTGCCGGGCAGCGGGTACGACACCGAGACCCCGATGTCGTCAGGCTGCGTCTCGCGCACCAGTGCGATGGTCTTCTCGATCTCCTTCCACGTCTCCCCGGGGTAGCCGAATTGCAGAAAAAAGCCCGCGCGGATTCCGTGGCGGCGCAGGTTTTCGCGCGCCTCGTATACCTGCCCGATGCGCATGCCTTTGTCCATTGCGTCCAGGATCTCCTGCGCGCCGGACTCGACCCCCATCCAAACCTCGGCGCATCCCGCGCGCCGCAGATCGGCCACCATCTGGCGCGTCATCAGGTCGCAACGCGATTGCATCTTGAACGGAATTTGTGCGCCCAGCGCTTCCACCGCGTCAGCGAACTCGCGGGTCCACTCTTGCGAGAGCGCGAAAATATCATCGGCGAACCAGATATGGTCGGGCGCGAACCGCTCTTTCACCTCCCGCATTTCCTCCGCCACCAGGCGGGCAGAGCGGCAATGATAGTGATCTCCCCAAATGGGCTTGGCGCACCAGTTGCACCGGTACGGGCAGCCGCGGCTCGACACCATGTTCCAGGAAAAATAACCGTGGGCCGATTTCCACGCCGCACGGTAAGGGGCGGCATCCACCAGGTCCCACGCGGGCATGGGCAGCGAATCCAGGTCCGCCAGCGTCGCACGCCGCGGCGTGTGGCGCAGCACACCGGAATGCGGATCGCGAAACGTCAGCCCGCGAATTTGCGCCGCACTGCCCTCTTCCTCCAGCAGGAGCGCCGCCGTCTCCACGATGGCCTGCTCTACCTCGCCGCGCAGCACGTAACAGAAACCCGCGTCGAGATACTCGGCGGCGCGGTCGGACGAATCCGCGCCGTTGACGATAGCGGGAATGCCGGCGTCGGTGCAGGTGCGCGCCATCCAGCAGGCCAGCTCGCGATTCCGCAGCAGGCACATCTTCGTGAGGAAATTGAAATTGTCTTCGCACACCGCTACCATCCGCGGGCGATGGCGCTCCAGTGCCTGCTCGAATCCCGCCTCCGGAGCCTCCAGGGTTGGATCGAACAGCGCCACGCTGTAGCCCTGGCGGCGCAGGCAGGCGGCCGCGATCAGGGTCTGCAGCGGCGGATAGGGCTGCATCTTGCGCACCTGTTTCCGGTCGTTGTAGAGATGGTTCGAATGCGTCAAAAGAATGTCTGCCATGGCTCCGCCTTAACAGGTCACCGGTTCGGCCGAAAGTTGGTGCGCGTCCACCTTCGGTTTGGGCGGGGTGAGCAGCTTCTGCGCGGCATTGCGAGTCCAGAGGTCCACCGGGAAGGCATATACGTGGTGATCCAGCCGCCAGCGGGCCGGCAGGCTGATGAGCGAGAACAGCAGGCGGCTCAGCGCCGGCGTGCGGTACTTGCCGATGGGCACGCGATGGAACGCCACCCGCATGTATTCGCGCATGTTTTGCACGCGC
>CAZARO010001298.1:0-2077 GCA_964487165.1 uncultured Solibacteraceae bacterium
CCTGGCCGTGCGGAGGTATCTTTGACGCTCCTGCCCAGAAACAGAAGCTAGCCAAGACCGAAGACCAGATTGCCGCGCCCGACTTCTGGAACCAGCCCGAGAAAAGCCAGAAAGTGATGCAGGAACGCAAGAAGTTGGAGCAGGCCATCTCCAACGACGAGCGCATCCGCGCCATGACCGACGATCTCGACACGCTGTTCGAGCTGGCGCGCGAGGGTGAAAACGTCCAGCCCGAGATCGAGCGCGACAGCAAGGCCTACGCCGACTTGCTGGAGCGGCTGGAGACGGCCATGCTGCTCTCCGGACCGAACGACGCGCGCAGCGCCATCATGACCATCCATCCCGGCGCGGGCGGCACGGAGAGCCAGGATTGGGCCGAGATGCTGCTGCGCATGTACCTGCGATGGGCCGAGCGCGACGGCTTCCAAACGGTGGTCACGGACCGGCTGGAGGGTGAAGGCGCGGGCATCAAGTCGGTGACCTTCGAGGTCAACGGCGAGAACGCTTACGGTCTGCTGCAATCAGAGATCGGGGTACACCGGCTGGTGCGCATTTCGCCGTTCGACGCCAATGCACGGCGGCACACGTCATTCGCGTCGGTGTTCGTGTACCCGCAGGTGGACGACGAAATCAAGATCGACATCAAGCTGGACGATTTGCGCATCGACACGTT
The DNA here is from genome assembly GCA_964487165.1 of uncultured Solibacteraceae bacterium. GTDB lineage: Bacteria > Acidobacteriota > Terriglobia > Bryobacterales > Bryobacteraceae > PALSA-129. Next base: position 674 of record CAZARO010001298.1, read on the forward strand.
CCGCTCGTCGGGCGCGGGCGGGCAGCACGTCAATATGACGGACTCGGCGGTGCGCATTACGCACTTCCCTTCGGGCATTGTGGTGCAGTGCCAGAATGAGCGGTCGCAGCACAAGAACCGCGAGACCGCCATGAAGCAGTTGAAGGCGCGGCTGTTCGAACGCGAACTGGAAAGGAAGCGCGAGGAAACGCGCAAGACCGAAGACTCCAAGCTGGAGATCAATTTCGGCAGCCAGATTCGCAACTACGTGCTGGCGCCTTACCGGCTGGTGAAGGACCTGCGCAGCAAGCTGGCGATGGGCGATGTGGACCGCGTGCTGGAAGGTGACCTGGAGCCGCTGATCCACGCGTACCTGGTGTGGCGCAAGACCGGAAAAATCGCCGGCGACGACAAGGACGAGACGCCCGAGTGAGCCTGGAGCAGGCAGCCGCGCTGATTCGCGCCGGAAAGCTGGTGGCCTTTCCGACCGAGACGGTGTACGGCCTGGGCGCCAACGCGCTGGACGAGGCGGCGGTGGCGCGCATCTTCGAAGCCAAGGGGCGTCCGCGGAGCAGTCCGCTGATTGTGCACGTGGACTCGGTGGAGATGGCGCGCGGGCTCGCAGAGGAATGGCCGGACGCCGCCGAGACTCTGGCGCGGCGCTATTGGCCGGGGCCTTTGACCCTGGTGGTGCCGAAGCGCGCGCTGATTCCCGATATCGTCACTGCCGGTCTGCCGACCGTGGGGCTGCGCATGCCGGCGCACCCTCTGGCGCTGGAGTTGATTCGCCTGGCGGGAGTGCCGATCGCCGCGCCCAGCGCCAATCGCTTCACCGAGCTTTCGCCCACGCAAGCCGGGCACATCCCGGAGGGGTTGGTGGATTACGTGGTGGATGGCGGGCCGGCGCGCGTAGGCATCGAGTCGACCGTGCTTTCGCTGGCGGGTGGGCCTACGCTGCTGCGTCCGGGAGTGATTCCGCTGACGGAGATCGAGGCGATTATCGGACCGGTGCGCGCGGCGGGCGCTCCGGACGAGAATGCGCACGCGTCGCCGGGGATGCATCGGCGGCACTATCGTCCGGTGAGGCCGCTGTATCTGGTGGAGCGCGGAGAGCGTCCGCCGCGGGAGTGCGAGACGTGGCTGCGCATCGGGCAGGAGATGCCGGCCGACCCGGTGGCGTATGCCGCGGTATTGTACGATACGCTGCATCGGCTGGATGCCGAAGGCGCCGGCGGCGTGGCAGTGGAGCGTCCGCCGGATACCCCCGAATGGGCCGGGGTGCTGGATCGTTTGCGGCACGCGGCCGAGTAGGGCTCACCACAGAGGCACGGAGACACAGAGAAGACCTTAAGAATGGCTTGTCGGCCACGCGCGGGCGCCTCGTCTTCCCGTAATTTCGAGAGTACAGAGGTGCAGGAGGCCACA
>CAZARO010001299.1:0-2075 GCA_964487165.1 uncultured Solibacteraceae bacterium
CAAAGTGGTGGATTTCGGCGATTTCCTGGAAGTGCAATCCGGCTATGCCATGAACATCGTGGTCGGGTTTGCGCGCATTGCCGGGCGCACCATCGGGATCATCGCCAATCAACCCATGGTGCAGGCGGGCGTGCTGGATATCAACGCGTCCAACAAAGCCTCACGCTTCATCCGCTTCTGCAACGCCTTCAACATCTCGCTGCTCACGTTCGCCGATGTCCCCGGCTTCCTGCCGGGCGTGCAGCAGGAGCACGGCGGAATCATCCGCCACGGCGCCAAGATGCTGTTCGCCTACTCCGCCGCCACGGTCCCGAAAGTCACGGTCATTCTGCGCAAATGCTACGGCGGCGCGTACCTGGCGATGTGCGGCAAGGATTTGGGCGCCGACCGTGTGTTCGCCTGGCCCACGGCCGAGGTGGCGGTGATGGGTGCCGAGGGCGCCGCGGAAATCGTCTTCCGCAAGGAAATTCATGACGCCAAGGACAAGGCCGCCAAGCGCGCGGAACTGATCGAGCGCTACCGCGAAGCCTTCTCGAACCCTTATGTAGCGGCCGGCCGGCGGTTGGTCGATTCGATTATCGAGCCCGCCACCACGCGGCATCGCCTGGCCCAGGTGTTCGAATACCTGCACACCAAGCGGGAACTGCGTCCGCCCAAGAAGCACGGGCTGATGCCGCTTTAGGAGGAGACTTATGGCAACCATGACAGTAGCGGATCTCGAATCGCAGATCGCGGAACTTACCAAACGGCTGGCACAACTGGAGAGCAAGGCTGCCTCGCCACCGGTGCCCGCGCCGCAAGCCGCGGCGCCAATGCCCGCGCCCGCGCCGGAAACCATCACCGAAGAGGAACTGCTCGCCATCTCGGCAGCCGTCGCGGCATTCCTGGGAGTGCGCGCGCACATCCGGCAGATTCGATTGCTCAGCACGAATGCATGGGCGCAACAAGGGCGCGTGTCGATCCAGGCATCGCACCGGTTGTAGCTGTGCCAGCTGAGGGAGTTGCAAAATTCGAAGCACCGCTTGCTTACGCCTACCGAGCCGCGACCGCGAGGGATCGGTCGATCGGTCGAATACGCAACTCCCTCAGCTATCGGCTGGCGCGCGCAGAGCGAGGGGCGGTAAGACATGATTCACGAGATACAAGGTCGGTATCGGCTCAAGGCCACAACATTTACGCAAGCCAGCTGATAGCTGATACCTGATAGCTGACGGAGTCACATGAAACTCAACATTAGTATCGACGGAAAAACCTACGAAGTAGACGTGGAAGCGTCCGAACCGGAAACCCCCGGGGCGCCGCAGAATATCAGCGGATTCAATATCGGGTCGGCGCCCCTGCGCGTTCCCGCCAGTTCCGCCCCCGCCGCGCCGCCGCCCGACGCGGTGCCGGTGAATGAGGGCAAAGTCTGCCGCAGCCCCGTTTCGGGCATTGTGGTGCGCGTAGCCGCGCAGGTAGGACAGAGCCTCCAGCCGGGCGACATTCTGCTGGTACTGGAGGCCATGAAAATGGAGACGAATATCACCGCTCCTTCGGCCGGAAAAATCGCCGCCATCCGGGTCAATCAGGGCGACAGCGTGCAGGCCGGCCAGGTGGTAGTGGAGTTTGAGTTATGAGCGCAGAATTGCAACAGGTACCGGGATTTCTCTTTTTCGATCATGTGGCCATTTCGGTGAAACCGGGCGAGCTGGAAGCGCACGTCCAGGCCTATCAGGCAATGGGCTTTCAGGAAGTGCATCGCGAGGATGTGCTCGGGGGCGACCAGGTACGCGAGGTGCTGCTGCAAGTGGGCGCCGGCCCCAATCTGGTGCAGTTGCTGGAGCCGTTGACGCCTGAATCTCCGGTCGCCAAACAGATCGAGAAGAATGGCGGGCGCGGCGGGCTGGCGCACGTGGCGCTGCGCGTGGCCGACATCCAGAAGGCATTCGATTACCTGCGGTCCAAGGGCTTCAAGATCATCGATAAGGCGCCGCGCAAAGGCTCGCGCGGCACCACCGTCTTTTTCGTGCACCCCAAGACCACCGAGACCGCCGCGTTCGGCTATCTGATTGAGGTGGTGCAGGAGGGCGCGCATG
>CAZARO010001300.1:0-2073 GCA_964487165.1 uncultured Solibacteraceae bacterium
CGCCGATCGGCCGCGGCCGCCACACACGCAGTCACGCACAACAGAATGGTCAGGAGTTTTCGCATTTCCATTCCAAATTAGCATACCGTTCCCACGAGTCTAAGGTAGGGCATGCTTCAGCTTGCCAAGGCGAGCGAAGCTCGCCCGGGGCGATCTCCGCTCGCCTGACAAGCTAAAGCATGTCCTACAAAAAACAGCTCACCCGGAATGTTCTTCAACCGAGGCGAGCGGTCAGTCCTTCCCCTCGTCGAATTTGACGGTGGAACTCGCATCGTACTTGCGATACTGCTGGAATAGAATCTCCACCTTCGTCCAGGTTTTGTAGAACAGCGACGTCACCGTTGCCGATTGCGGCAAGAGGAATTCCTGGGACCCGATAGTTGTTGGCTCGTAGCGGACTTCCGTCCGAAATCCCATGGGCACGCGGCGCCCGCCTCTCGAAACCTCACCTACATCGCTCTCCATCGCGAAGCGCGTAACGGCGCCGGTATCGCAATTGGCCCAGACCAAGCCGCGGTGACCCACCTGCACGCGGTCCCGATCGGCCTGAATGACCTCCGTGCTGCTGGCTTGCGGGACGTTATACCGGAAGACACAGGTGTGGGCGGCGTCCGTCTCGTCATGGTCCCACTGAAATTCGGCATGGGCTTTGGGATCGAAGATCTTGAGCAGCATGGAAGCAAATTCACCGCCCGGAGTAAGATACGGACCCTGCTTGATCCGCTTCGCGGGATCGATGGTTTCTCCATTCACACTCAGCAGCTTGTAATGCTCCTTACGATCCACATAGTCGAGCTCCGCTTCCTGGGTGTCGAGCAATTTCCAGTGCGGACCGGTGGGCGAGCCGCCGGCGCTGCGCGTCAGGTGCTGCGTGCAAGTGAAGTTCTGGAGGCCACCGGCATACGCCAGCGCGGCTTCCTGCATGCGGACCACAATCGCTTTCCGCTCGGGGGTATCGGGCGCAGGAGCCTGGCCATGGGCGGATAGTACCAGGATGCCCGGCAATATTGCGATGCGAAAACTCATGTTTCCTTATACGTCACATCAACCCGCGGGGATCCGCAAAAGTTGCGGTCCCGCCAGCCCCTTCAACGATTCTTCGAAGGGAGCCCGCGCCACGCCCTTTTCCGTGATGATAGCGGTGACGTAGCGCGCCGGCGTCACATCGAAGGCCGGATTCTGAACGGCCGTGCCGGCGGGAGCCACCTGATGTCCGAACACATGTGTCACCTCGGCGGCAGCGCGTTGTTCGATGGGAATCTGCGCGCCCGATGCCAGCGTCAGGTCGAGCGTGGAAATGGGCGCGGCCACGAAAAACGGCACGTTGTTTTCCTTCGCCAGCACGGCCACCGAGTACGTGCCCACCTTGTTGGCGACATCGCCATTGGCGGCGATCCGGTCGGCGCCCACCACCACGCAGCCGATGCGGCCGGAATGGAGGAAATGGCCGGCCATATTGTCGGTGATGAGCGTGGCCGGGATGCCGTCCTGCTGCAGTTCCCACACCGTCAGCCGCGCTCCCTGCAGGAACGGGCGCGTCTCGTCGGCATAAACGTCCACGGTCTTGCCGCTCTCGATGGCGGCGCGGATCACCCCCAGCGCGGTGCCGTATCCCGCCGTCGCCAGCGCGCCGGCATTGCAATGCGTCAGCACGGTCTTGCCATCGGGCACGAGCGGCGCGCCGTTGCGCCCAATGGCGCGGCAGATGGCGATATCTTCCTCGCGCACCAGCAGTGCTTCGTCCACCATGCGGCAGCGGATTTCATTGAGCGGGCGCGCGCGCAGCGACGCGTACAGGCGCTTCATGCGGTCGATGGCCCAAAACAGGTTGACCGCCGTGGGACGCGTGGCCGCCAGGGTAGCGCAGATAGTTTCCATCTCGCGGTCGAGATTCTCGTGGGAGGCATGCGCCACCCCCAGTGCCACCCCCATCGCCGCGGCCACCCCGATGGCCGGCGCGCCGCGGATAACCATGTCCCGAATGGCAGCCGCCACTTCCTGGTAAGTGCGGCAGGTCGCGTACGTTTCTTCGAGCGGCAGCCGTCTCTGGTCGATCATGACGACGGCGCCGTC
>CAZARO010001301.1:0-2073 GCA_964487165.1 uncultured Solibacteraceae bacterium
GCCGGCGCGCCCTTGGAATTTGGACGCTCTCGCCGCGGCTGGTGCGATTCGCTCCACGGCGAGCGATATGCTGACATACCTGGAGGCGCAGTTGCACCCAGGGAAAGTTCCGCTCACGAGCGCGCTCGAAATGTGCCACGAGTTGCGTGCCGATTCGCTGCCCGGCATGAAGGTTGGATTGGCATGGATCAACGTAACGAAAACGGGTAATTTCTGGCACAACGGGGGGACCGGCGGATACAGCAGTTACGCTCTCTTCAGCCCCGACGAGGATTTCGCATTGGTAGTGCTTTATAACACGACGCTGGGCGCCAATGGCAGCTTCGCGGATCGCTTGGGAGAGCACCTCGAGGAGCGCTTGAGTGGTAAGGCCGCCCTTGTACTTGGGGAGTAATTTAGGTGGGGCGGACTTCAGTCCGCCTAGGCGGGCTGAAGCCCGCCCCACCACTCAGGGACCAGGGTCACCGTCCATAAGCCGCACCCAGGCCAGCAGCGTGAAAGCGCCCATGACGAAGATCGAAATCAGCGCGGACGTCCCCAGAATGGCGCTCACAGGCCACACCGTCCCGGCGGCATCGGTGACTGCCGAGACTCCGCGCGGGCCTGGCACGAGCAGGTTGCCGAGCGCGGAAGCGCCATAGAACAGGATCGCTGTCCGCCAAAAGCTCGCCGGGAAAGGGCCGGATTTCCGGCGGACGGCGAGGGCGAACGATTGATAGATCAGGTACATAGTAAGGTACCACCCCAGGAAGTTACTAAGTGGAACTCCGAAGTAAGGACCTCCGTCATGCCATATCCAGCCGTGGACGAAATTGGCCCAGATAGCCTCCTGCGAGAAATCCCACGCCACCATGATGAAGGCGGCAACCAGCGGCCGCGTCAACAGGCGCAAGCCTGTCAGAGTCGCGCCGGCGTCCCCCAGAATCAGGCGCGCCACGGTCCACGAAATGTAACCCATTCCCACATAGGCCAAGCCCAGCAGAATGGGCACGGCCAGAATTTTGGGACCCATGACGCCCGTAAAGTGGTAGCGTCCGAATGGAAATCCTATGTCAACGCCCAGGTTCTCGAAGATATTCCCGATCAGGAGACAGAGCAGGACGAAAGTAAGAATGCCCCGAGGGCGATACACCATGGCGCCATGCACCAGGGCGAAAGCCAGCGGGAGCAGAACGTGCAGCGCCACGATAACCGCCATCGGAATTGTGCCGGGAAACATCTGCACCGGCCGCGCCGCCGCATAGATCGCCAGAAGCGTCCAAAGCCAGATGGAAATGCCGTTTTTCACAGCCGCTACAGAGCTTTTTGTACCGCCGCCAGCAGGTCCTTCTCGGTGAGGCTCTGGTCGAATCTTTGCTCCTGTTTGCCGCTGCGGTCGAAGACCAGCGTCACGGGGTAGGATTCCAGATCGTACTTCGAGGCCAGCGCGTCGCCGCCCAGCCCGACAGTGTAGTCGATGGGATGCTTGGCTAGGAAGTGGCGTACTGTGTCGGCGCCTTCGTCGCCCATGTCGATGCCGATCACCGCCACGCCCTTGGATGCGAAATCGCGATGCAGCTTATTAAACGCCGGCAGCTCGCCCACGCACGGGATGCACCATGTCGCCCAGAAGTTCACCACTACGACCTTGCCGCTCAGCGCGGCGGAGTCCATGGGTGCGCCCGCGAGCGTGGTCAAATGGGGCAGGTCGACGGCCGGCGCCGCGGGGGCGGGAGCGGCGGCGTCGAGGGCCGGCGCGGGAGCGGGAGCCGGAGCTTTCTGCGACGCTCCTTGCAGCCAGGCGAGGTACTTCGCGGCATCCCTCGTAAGGCCATCCCACTTATCGACCAACTTTTCGTCGGGATCGACAATCACGTAGTAGGGATTGGACGACGAACCGAACTTATCGATCTCCATTTGGGCATTGGCGTTGTCCGTGGCGCCGCCGTCATCCGTGTACAACTCCAGCAGTACGAAATTCTTGAGCACCGCGGCGATCTCCGGCCGCGCCAGAATATTGGCGCGCATCCAGTGGCAGTTGGCGCAGGCGTAGCCGGTGAAATCGATGAAGACCAGCTTGTTCTCGCGACGGGC
>CAZARO010001302.1:0-2071 GCA_964487165.1 uncultured Solibacteraceae bacterium
ATCGCTGACGTTGCCGGCCGCCTGTTCCAGCGATACGATGCCCTGCTTGCGCGCCTGCGTGGCGTACTCGATGATCTCTTCGATGGCGTCCGAGGGCGATTGCGCGCTATCGAAGAAGACCGACATGATGTGCTTGACGGCGCGCACCAGCACGTTCATGGGAGTGGTGACCATGACCGCGCCGAAGGTGCCTCCCAGAACGATGATGGCGGCGGAAACCTGGTAGAGATGCCGCAGTTCTCCTTTTTCCAGCACCATGCCGCCCAGGATGCCGCCGATGCCCACCACCAGACCCAACAGCGAGGCGAGATCGGGTTTGGTGCCCCCTTTCTTCCCCGCTTTATCGGCCATCGGCTTCCCCCGGTGAAACCCTGTTTACGGCCTTTGCCGGCGTACCAAGGCCGGCCGCAATGGAACGCCGGAAATTCACTACCCTCTCCACCAGTTCATCGGAAGATTCCAGGACCATAATTTTTTCGCCCGTGGTCAGGCTGATTACCGTGTCGGGAGTCATCTCGATCTGCTCAATCAAATCGCTATTCAGCACCATGGATTTGTGATTGAGACGTGTGACGTAGATCATCTTCCCCACTCTTGCTACACATCGGTGAGCGGGAGGAATTTTTCTATCGAAAGCGGGCCAAATAAAGCTAGAAACCCGGTGCATGGCGCCGATAAGTCCCTCGTGATGCCGTTCACGGAAACCCGCCCACCCTCCCTCGCTGTCCGCCAGGCGCAATCCCTGTTACGGGCCTGGGTTTGTGGCGACCTGCCCCGCTTACGGGCCGAATTGGACCGCAGTACGTTCATTTTCACCGCCGAGGAATCCCACCCCGACTGCGAACAATTGGAACTGCTGAAATCGGTTGCCAGCCAGATGCGAAACTGCCGCGATCTCTACGCCGAGCGCTCCATGGATCCGCAACTCGGCCTGTGCGTGGATCTGCTGGTGCATCTTGCCAGCTGCTTCGTGTATACGGACTAAAAAGGCCAGCTTTTAGCTATTAGTAATGCACGTCCGCTCCCTGACGGTCACGGCTCTGTAAGAGGCCGCATCCTGAGCCGCGCGCGTAAGCAAGCGGTTCGATCGCGCAGCGATCAACGACAGCCATTCTCACTTCCGACAGCCCGCCAGGGCCGTCAAGACTTCTTCGGACCCGCAGGGGCCGCTTCTGTCTTCCCTTTCCTCTTCCTCAGGCCAGATAGCTGAAGAGATTCTTCATCTGCTCCACGCTGGCCTCCACGGACATGGATGCCTGCTGCTGGGTCTGCAACTGGGTGAGTTCGGTGGCCGCGGTGGGGATGTCGGTGTCTTGTAAATCGCCCAGTTGGCTCTGTTCCTGGGTTTGAAATTTCTGCGCCAGGGAGGTGGCTTCGGTGACGCGATTCTCCACATCGCCATAGAACGCCAGTTGGTCGTTCAGGTAGCTGCTGGCGGACTGCAGGGAACTGGCAGCCGCACTGATTCCCGCCGTATCGTTGTTGGTTAAAGCGGTCTCCAGGTTCTGAATGGCGGCGAAAACATTTCCCGTGGCCGGCGTTCCGTCGGAATTGCGGGCATCGAAGATCTGCTGCGCGGTCAGCGCTACCGCGAACGACGTGCCGTCCACGCTTTGAATCACGCGCGTGGAAGAGCCGGTTACTAACTGCTGCACGCCTTCCGGCTGGCTGGCGTCCAGCTCGTAAGGAGCCTGCGTGTCTTGATCGCCGCTGAAGATATAGGTGCCGTTCACGTTGGTCTGCGCGATGCCCACCAGGGTCTGCTGGATATTGGCAACCTGTTGCGCCAGCGTGGCCCGCGTGTCGGCGGTGGCCGTCGACGTGGCGCCCTGGGTTGCCAGGGATATGGCGGTTTGCATCTGCTGGATGGCGGTTTGCAGCGCCGAATCGGCGGTATTCACTTCCGTCGTCACGCCGTTCAGGTTGTTCTGGATCTGCTTGTTCTGCGAGAGGGCAGTCTGGGTCTGCAAAATCTCGGCGATGGCCCCGGGATCGTCCGACGGCTGCTGCACATCGATCCCCGAGCTGATATTGGTGGTGGTCTGCTGCAGTTGCGTCTCGGTCCGCTCCA
>CAZARO010001303.1:0-2070 GCA_964487165.1 uncultured Solibacteraceae bacterium
GCCGCGATTGGCCATCTCGAAACGCCCGATCTTCTGCGATAGCGCACCCGTGAACGCGCCTCTTTCGTAGCCGAACAGCTCGCTTTCCAGGAGTCCCGTGGGAATGGCAGCGCAGTTCAGCGTGATAAAGGGTAGATGTTTGCGCGGGCTCATCCGATGGACGGCGCGCGCCACCAGTTCCTTGCCGGTGCCGGTTTCTCCCAGGATCAAAACCGTCGCGTCGGTGGGCGCCACCAGTTCCACCAGCCTCTTGGCCCGCTCAAGCGCCGTGCTGGAGCCCACAATCTCCTCGAAATCCTGCACCGGCGCGGCAGCTTCGTCGGCGACATCCTCCATCCGACCGCGCTCGCGAAGATCCTGCACGAAGGTAATCCATCGAAATGGAGCGAGCTTCAATACAGCCGTGGCAATCAGCACGGGGACGCGCGTGCCATCCTTGCGGATCAACTCCTTCTCGAACGGCGTGCAGGCTCCGAATCGCAAACCCTCTTCGTGCGCCAGTTCGTCCAGCGGCGCGTACTCCGGAGGCGTGAGATCGGGCCAGTGGAGCCTGCCCGCCAGCAAATCCTCGCGCGCGTACCCAAGCAGATCGAGGAACGCGTCGTTCGCCTCGGAGATGCGGTCGAACTCCCCGGAGACAATCCCGGCGACCGCAGGCTGGATGGAAATCGGCCCCACGCGGGCGCGATCGTGGAGCAGCTTTTCGTCCCTTACGTGACGTTCGGTAAAGTTGCGCACCAGCCGGGCGAATCCGCGGAGGGTCCCTTCCTCATCCTTGAGCGCTACAGTAATGGAATTGGCCCAGAATCGCGATCCGTCTTTTCTTGCCTGCCAGCCCTCGGTTCCGGCATGACCTTCGGCGACGGCACGCTTGAATTCCTCCTCTAGCCTGGACGGGAGGGTATCCTGGCCAGGGTAGAGGAAAGCGATCTGGCGATGAAGCGCTTCCTCCACCTCATATCCATAGATCCGCACCGCTCCCGCATACCACTCGACGATGCGCTCCTCCGCGTCCAGCAAGTACGGTGCATAGTCCTCGACCCATGCCGGAATGCGATCCTCGGGAGTCAGCAGCGGGAGTTCTCCTTCCTGTTCACCCTGTTTCAGGAAAGCGCGCCAAAGCTGCGACACCTCGGGTTTATGGCCATCGTCGCCGGCAATCGGAACGGGGCCGGACGGTTGAAAGACCACCGAGCGTAGGAGTGACTCCAGTTCCCTGGGGCCGTTTTCGGCCAGCCACTTACCGGCTAAAGACTCCGGGTTCTCGGGGACCATCGGTTTTCCACCCTTCCCGGCGAATAGCAACCAGACTTGAGCTTACCATCCGCCGGCGAGTGCCGCTGTTCCAATCCGACCGTATTTGGTCGAGTGACCGGCGATGGACGGGGCACAAGCGGGCCACAGGAGGTTCGATCCCTGCTGGCACGAAGTTAGAGCCCGCCGCTTTCGGCCTGCAACGTGCCTTTATCCCACTTCAAGAGAAGGTAGCAGCATGCGACAGAGAGTAATCCCGATACTCGCGTCCGTTACGAAGCCCAGAGCGTCGGCCGATGGTTACTACGAGACCAAGGCGCGCGGGCTGGCGGTGCTGAATTCGCCGCTCTTGAATAAGGGGACGGCTTTCCCGGCGGACGAGCGGGCATCTCTCGGCCTCGGCGGCTTACTCCCTCCCGACATCAGCACCCTGGGATCGCAGGTGAAGCACGCCTACATTCAGTATCAGCGGCTGGCGGACCCCCTCAGTAAGAACATTTACCTGACCGCCTTGCATGACCGCAATGAGGTGTTGTTCTATCGGCTGTTTTCCGAGCACCTTCGCGAAATGATCCCCATCGTCAATGACTTGACTGTGGGCCGCGCAATCGAGCAGTATCATCATGAGTGTCGCCCTCCGCGCGGCGTGTATCTCTCCATCGACCACGCCGATGACATCGAACAAGCTTTCGCAAACCTGGGCGCCGGACCGGGCGATATCGACCTGATCCTGGCCACCGACGCCGAACAAATTCTCGGAGTCGGCGATTGGGGCGTGGGCGGCATCGAGGTCCCTATCGGCAAGCTCGCCATCTA
>CAZARO010001304.1:0-2069 GCA_964487165.1 uncultured Solibacteraceae bacterium
CCGCCGCCAAACGCCACCTGGAGTTTTTCCACTACACCGACATGGATTTCCTCAAAATCCAGTTCGAGCAGACATACTCGCGCCAGGAGTTCCTGCAGAAACCAGCCGACTGGTCGAAGATCAAGCTCGCCAAGCTCGACTTCTATGAACCGCTCCTCCAAACGGTCCGGGAACTGGTCAAGGCCGAGAAGCAGAACTCGCTCATCCTGATGACGCTCTATTCGCCGTTCATGTGCGCCGGCCACTGCGCCACCGCGCCCGTGCTTCTGCAGCACCTGGAAGAGAACCCGGAAGCGGTTAAGAAGGGCCTCGAGATTCTCACTGAAAGCCAACTCCTGTTCGTGCGGGCCTGTATCAAAGAGGGCGTCGACGGGTTCTACACCTCAACCCAAGGGTCCGAAGCGAAGCGCTTCAGCGACGCCGCCCTCTTCAGCAGATATGTGAAGCCATTCGACCTTGTCTCGATGAAAGAAATCGCTACCGCCTGCCCGTTCAACATCCTCCACGTCTGCGATTACGTGGCGCCCTACGCGAACTACGACGCCGTTTCGGACTACCCCGGCCACGTCGTCAACTGCAACGTGAAGCTGTCCGACCGCCAAATTACCGCGCAGGAGATTACCAGGCAGTTTCAACGGCCATTCATGGGGGGCTTGGACCGTCACGGCATCATTGCTACGGGAACGTCTGCGCAAGTCGAAGCTGAAATCCGGAAGGTAGTCAAGAACACACCGCGTCCGTTCATCCTCGGCGCCGACTGCACAGTGGAAGCCAACACCGACTGGGACCGTTTGAAACAGGCGATCTCGGTGGCCCACCAAGCTGGGGAGTAACGGCTCAAGGGGTCCGGCGGAACGAGTGGGCGTGAATCCAATCACGCGATTACCGATTGACGGCGAAACCGGGCCCGAGGAATCTGATCCTACGGCTTCGTGATGGACGCTTGTCCCTGGGGAGTGAAGGGCACCGAACCGGAGGATGAGCCGGACTGGATGAGATCCAGCTCAGTTTCTTCCTGATCTGGGCGAGCACGTCTGGCAGCGAGGCGTCAAAGCCTGTCAGCTTATGGAGATTCCATCGAAGACAACCGCGGGATGCTCTTCGATAGTCGATGAGACCCCGAAAATTGGCCTCGGCAGGTCGAGGCCCGCGTACTATGATCGTAAACGGATGACGCCCCACCCCGCCTGCGCGCTGTTCGTTCTCGCCCTGCTCGCCCCCGCCTTTGCTGCCGGACTCACGCCTTATGCGCTCGAAACCGAAGCCCGCTCCGCGCCGATCGGCATCGACGCACTACAGCCCCGCCTTTCCTGGAAGCTCGCATCGCCCGACCGCAACCAAAAGCAGACAGCCTATCAAATACTGGCTGCTATTTCGGCAGAGAATCTGGCGCGCGATCAAGGCGAACTCTGGGACTCCGGTCGCGTCACTTCCCAAGAAACCTCCTGGATTACGTTTGCCGGCTCGCCCCTCCGCTCGTTCCAGAACGTCTGGTGGAAGGTGCGCGTGTGGGACGCCTCGGGCGCGGAGTCCGCATGGAGCGATCCCACGGAATTCACCATGGCGGTGATGGATCGAAGGGATTGGCACGCTTCCTGGATCACGTATCCGGAATCGAAGCTTTCGTCTGGCCCACTACCTATTTTCCGCAAGGAAATCTCCCTGCCCGCCGCACCCACGCGTGCGCTCGTGCTCATCAGTGGATTAGGCTTTCACGAACTTCGCATCAACGGAACCAAGGTGGGAGATCACGTGCTTGCGCCAGCGTGGACTAATTACCGCGACTCTATCCTCTACGAGACCTATGATGTCCGCGCTTTGCTGAAGGCTGGCCCCAACGCGCTGGGAGTCCTGCTGGGCAACGGTTTCTACAACGTGGTGGGCGGCCGTTATGCCAAATACACCGGTTCGTTCGGCCAGCCTCGACTGTTCCTGCAGCTGCACCTGGAATTCGCTGACGGCACCAGCCGCGATGTGGGAACCGACGGTTCGTGGCGCACACACTTCGGACCGTTGACCTTCTCCTGCATCTACGGCGGGGAAGATTTCGACGCCCGGCTGGAGCCGCC
>CAZARO010001305.1:0-2067 GCA_964487165.1 uncultured Solibacteraceae bacterium
TTGTCGATCTGGCTGGGCACCGGTGGCGCGCATGCGTACCCGCCCGGGCTGGTCTTCTATCTGAAAGACGAAGTCACCGGCGAGCGCGTCTATAGCGGCAAAGTGGCGCTCACATGGGCGGCCTCCACGCCTGAGGAGATCGGCCGCAAAGTGAACAACAGCCAGACCGACGTCTATCGCATGGACTTCGGCGACTTCCAAAGGCCTGGCTTATACGTTGCCTGCGTGGAAGGAATCGGATGCAGCTACCCTTTCGAAATCGCGACGGACGTGTGGACTAAGGCCTTCGCGCTTTCCATGAAGGGATTCTACAATCAGCGAAGCGGCATCGCGTTGACCGCGCCGTACACCGATTACATCCGCCCGCGCGGGTACCATCCGGACGATGGCGTGAAAGTGTATCAATCCAACTTGTCCCCTGATGTACAGCGGCAACGGGCTGAACGCTCTCGGACTGGATCGCAACAACTTCGGCTGCCTGACCGCCGGCAAGACCGATCAGATTGTCGAGAACGCCTGGGGCGGCTATATGGACGCAGGCGATTGGGACCGCCGCATCCAGCATCTGGAAGCTAGCCGCCTGCACCTGGAACTGATGGAGCTTTTTCCGGAAAAACTCCGGGCAGTCTCGCTGAACATTCCGGAATCGGGCAATGGGCTTCCCGATCTGTTGAACGAGGCTCTCTACAATATCGATTTCTATCGCCGCCTGCAGACGCCGGAGGGAGGGATTCGCGGCGGCATCGAGCAGTCGGAGCACCCTTACGGAGGACTGGTCTCCTGGCTGGACACGCAGGTGTCCATGACGTACGCGCCCGATCCGTGGTGCAGCTACATCTACGCGGGTGTCGCGGCGCGCGCAGCGCTCGTGCTGCAACGGCTGGGGTCGGCTAAGGCGGCCGGATATCAGGAAAGCGCGCTGAAGGCGATGCGCTGGGCCGATGTGGAATTCGCCAAATGGAAAGCCGGACCGGACTTCGCCAAGGCGGGCCGGGCGGCGAACACGATTGCCAACGAGCGCGCGCTAGCGGCGATCGAACTCTACCGTCGGACGAAAGACAAGCAGTGGCACGAGGCGTTCCTTGCCGACGGGGTGCCCGCCGGGGCTGATGGGACGCGCACGATGCGCAATCTTGACGCCGCCTTCGTTTATGCGCGGCTGGACGACTCGTTAGCCGATGCCGCCATCCGCAAACTGGCGGTTGAGGCCATCGTGCGGCGCGCCGACGACGCCGTGAAGCTGTCGAAGGGGAGCGCCTTCGGCTTCACCACGGCTGGGCGATCGCTGAGTTGGGGAGCCCTTACCGTTCCCGCCGATACGGCCCTGGTCCGTGCCCATGTGCTAACTGGCAAGCCGGAGTATCTGGAAACGATTCTGCGATCGGCGCTCTATTCGGCCGGTGCCAACCCCTTGAACATGACCATGACCACTGGACTCGGGCACGATTGGCCCCGGCACCTGCTGCACGAAGACAGCCGGCACTTCGGCCAGCCTGTGCCAGTGGGTATCACCATTTACGGTCCGTCCGACCCTGTGGCCGGGCAGAACGACAACAACGGCTGGGCATTCAAAAGGCTTCAGACCGAGTGCACGCCCGCGGTGCTGGGGTGGCCGACAATGGAAGCGTACTTTGATGTCTATCAATGGGCCGAACAGAACGAGTTCACGGTCTACCAGACCATGGGACCCACGTCGTACGTGTGGGGTTACCTGGCGGCGCGCTGAGGCACTATGATTCGCATGAAAGACGTTGCCGAACGCTGCGGCGTGTCGGAAACCACCGTGTCGCATGTGATTAACGGCACCCGGTACGTGTCGCCCGAGACGCGCAGGCGGGTGCAACAGGCCATCGGCGAGCTTGGATTCTACACCAACGCCGATGCGCGGCGGTTGGCGCGTGGCAGTAGCGATTTCCTAGGGCTGGTGATCTCGGATATCGAGAACCCGTTCTTCCCGGAGATGATTAAGACTTTCGAGGCCGCGGCGCTCAAGCGGGGGTTCGACGTATTGTTGTGCACCACCAACTACGACCCTGAGCGGACGCGGGCGGCGATGCGCAAGATGAT
>CAZARO010001306.1:0-2066 GCA_964487165.1 uncultured Solibacteraceae bacterium
ACCGGCGGCGCGAGTTGCAGGAGGCGGTGATTCGCCACCGGCTGGAAAAGAATCCCGCCGATTTCGAAGCCCACATGAACCTGGGAGCCATCGAGCTGACGCGGCTCAACGCGCAGGCGGCGGTGACCGAGTTGCGCGAGGCCGTCCGCCTGGACGCGGCCCGCCCGGAGGCGCACAATATGCTGGGGCTGGCACTGGCCGCGACGGGCCGCAACTCAGAGGCAGTCGAGCAGTATGTGCTGGCATTGCGTGCACGCCCGGCGTACTCGAGCGCGCGCTACAATCTGGCGGTCGCGCTGGCGAAGGCCGGAAGGGTGGACGATGCGGTGGATAATCTGCGGCGCGTGCTGGCCGATTATCCCGAAGACGCGGTTGCGAAACGGCACCTGGCGGACGCGCTCACACTGCGTGGCAGGCTGCTGCTGCGCGACGGCAAGCGGGACGATGCAGTAGCGCAGTTCGAGGAAGCGCTGAAGCTCGACCCGGCGAACGAAGAAGCGCACAAGAATCGCGAGCAGGCGCTGGGACAGCAGCGGTAATATACTGTCGTCATGCGCCCGTTCCATTGCGCTGCGTTGCTGGTTTCGGCCGCCTGCGCTGCGAATGCCCAGGATGCCGACCCTAAGTTGACCTTCGAAGTGGCGTCCATCAAAGTGGCGGCGGCCATCGATCCGCACAGTCAAAGGATGCCCACGCCCCGCGACCCCGGGCCCTTCATGCGTCGAGACACTCCGCTAGCCACCTTGATCATGACGGCGTACCATCTCAACGGGTTCGAATTTAGCGGCCCTTCCTGGTTGACTTCGGCGCGGTTCGACATCACAGCGAAAGTCCCGGAGGGCGCCACCCAGGCGCAGCAGATGGCGATGCTGCAAAATCTTCTGGCGGAGCGATTCGGGCTGCAGGTGCATCGCGAAAAGAGAGAGATGCCGGCCTATGACCTGGTGATTGCCAAGGGTGGCGTGAAGTTCAAGGAATATGTGCCGCCGCCTCCGCCGAAAGACGGCGAGCCACCTCCTGCTCCATCCAAATTCGCCTTGGATGAGGACGGCTATCCGGTCGCGCACCCGGGCGGCGGGTGGCTGTCAATGAACGGCAAGTGGGCCCTGCACGACGACATCACCATCGAACGGTTTGCCCGCATACTATCGGGACAGCTCCAGCGCCCGGTTCACGATGCCACCGGGTTGACGGGAATGTATGACCTGGCGATGCGCTGGGTAGAAGGGGTGGGCGCACCGTCGGCGGGTACCGAAGACGCCGCGGCTGCCGCGCCTTCCGGCAATGGTGGACCCGGGCTTTTTGCCGCGCTGCAAGCGCAGCTCGGCCTGAAGCTGGAGTCGAAAAAGGGCGTGGTGGAAGTGCTGGTGGTGGACCGCTGCCAGAGGATGCCGACGGAAAATTAGTCCGCATCGCCAACCGGTGGGACCATCGCATCGTCCAACGGGCATGGGAACGATGTCGCGGGTCGCGATCTTGCTCGCCTGCACCGCGGTCATTCTGGGCGCGCAAGACCATGCCGAATTCGAAGTCGCGTCGGTGAAGCCGAACACTTCCATGGGCACGGGGTCGTCGCTCACTACCGGGCGAGGCGGCGAGTTCGAAGCCACCAACGTGACTTTGCGCAATCTGATCGCCTTCGCCTACAACGTCCGCGACTTCCAGATCTCCGGCGGACCGAAGTGGATGGGCGAGGAGCGCTACGACATTATCGCCCGGCCGCCGCACGATGACGGTGCGCCTCAGTCCTCGGCAGCGGCGCGCACGCAACTCACTTACTCACGAATGAAAGCCCTGCTGGCCGACCGATTCCAGCTCGTAGTACACAGCGAGACGAAGGAGCTGCCGGTCTACGCTCTGGTAGTCGCCAAAAACGGGGCACACCTGGACCCGGCGAACCCGGACAATCCGCAGAAAGGAATCTCGCACAACAATGGGCTCATGGTCTGCACCGGAATATCCCTGAAGACATTCGCCGAGCGGGGGCTGGCGCCGCGCCTAGGTAACATTGTCCTGGATAAGACCGGACTTGAAGGCGAGTTCAATTTCAAGGTGCAGTACACGGA
>CAZARO010001307.1:0-2061 GCA_964487165.1 uncultured Solibacteraceae bacterium
CAGGGCGCCATCATCGCCGCCGGCGCCATCGATTATCCGGCGGAGTATCGCGGCGCGGCGGCGGAAACGCGCGCCGTCCTGGGCATCAGCAAGGTGATGTCGTTGAGCTGCACCTACGACCACCGCATCATTCAGGGTGCCGAATCGGGCGGGTTTTTAGGCAAGCTGCAGGACCTGCTCGACGGCCACGAGAGCTTCTACGAAGAGATCTTCGAGCACCTCCGCATGCCCCACCAGCCGGTGCACTGGGAGATCGACAGCCAGCCGCTCATTCCCGGCATGACCGGCGCGCGCCACGCCGAAATCGCCAAGCAGGCGGCCATCATGCAAATGATCAACGCCTTCCGCGTGCGCGGCCACCTGATTGCCGATCTTGACCCGCTCGGCGCCGAGCCCGGCTTCCACCCCGAGTTGCACCCGGAAACTTACGGGCTCACCATCTGGGACCTCGACCGCGAATTTCTCACCGGGACGCTCGGCGAGCACGGCGACGGCGGTCATAAGCATGTCGCCACCCTGCGCGAAATCCTGGAGACGCTGCGCAAGACCTACTGCGGCAAAATCGGCTGCGAGTACATGAACATCCAGGTGCCCGAGCAGAAGCGCTGGCTGCAACAGCGCATGGAGCCGGAGGCCAACCAGTGGAAGCTGGATGCCGCCACCCGCCTGCGCGCGCTGCGCAACCTTGTCGCCGCCGAGGAGTTCGAGCATTTCCTGCATTCCCGCTTCGTGGGACAGAAGCGCTTCGCGCTGGAAGGCGGCGAGACCGCGCTGGCCATCCTGGAGGAGATCCTCCATCGGGCCGCCGCCAATAATGTCGCGGAAGTGGTGATGGGGATGGCCCACCGCGGCCGGCTCAACGTTCTCGCCAACACTGTTGGCAAAGACGTGAAGCAGATCTTCTCGGAGTTCGAAGGCGAGCTCGATCCCTCCAGCACGCAAGGTTCGGGCGACGTGAAATATCACCTGGGCGCCACCGGCGTCCGCGAGATCGAAGGGCGCCAGATCGCCGTGTCTCTCTCGCCCAATCCCAGCCATCTGGAGGCCGTGGACCCGGTGGTCGAAGGCCTGGTGCGTCCCAAGCAGGATCGCCTCGGCGACACCGCGCGGCAACGCGTGATTCCGGTCCTGATTCATGGCGACGCGGCTTTCGCCGGCCAGGGCGTGGTGGCGGAAACGCTGAATCTTTCCCAGCTGGACGGCTATTCCACCGGCGGCACCATCCACCTGATCATCAACAACCAGATCGGCTTCACTACGCTGCCCGACGAATCCCGCTCCACGCCCTACTCCACGGACGTAGCGCGCGGCGTTCAGGCGCCCATCTTTCACGTGAACGGCGACAGCCCGCAGGCCGCCATACGGGTGGTGCAGGTGGCTTTCGATTACCGCCAGAAGTTCGGCAAAGACGTGGTGATCGACATGTACTGCTACCGCCGCCACGGCCACAACGAGGGCGACGACCCCAGCTATACGCAACCCATTCTGTATCGCAAAATCAAAGAGCATCCCTCGGTCGCGAAGCAGTACGGCGAGCGGCTGGTGCGCGAGGGCGTACTGAGCGCCGAAGAGCTGGAGGCCATGAAGCGCGCCATCTCCGGCCGTCTGGAGGAGGCTTACGACGCCGTCCAGAAGAAGGCCGAGCGCTTCGAGCTGCAGGACCTGAGCCTGGTGACCGGCGAGGATTACGCCGGTTTCTGCCCACGGACCGCGGTGAATCACCAGGTGCTGGAGCGCGTGATTCGCGGCTCGACGCAGTTTCCCGGCGCCTTCCATCTGCATCCCAAACTGCGCGGCTTCGTCGACAAGCGGCGCGACATCCTCGCCAAGGGCGGCACCATCGACTGGGCCTTCGGCGAGGCGCTGGCTTTCGGCACGCTGGTGCTGGAGGGCGTTCCCGTGCGCCTCAGCGGGCAGGATTCCGGACGCGGCACCTTCAGCCAGCGCCACCTGGCGTTCTACGATTTCGAGACCAGCAAGCGCTACGTGCCCATGGAGCACATCGCGCCGGGGCAGGGCAGGTTCGACGTGGTGGACAGCTCACTCAGCGAGTACGCCGTG
>CAZARO010001308.1:0-2061 GCA_964487165.1 uncultured Solibacteraceae bacterium
GGGTTTACCGCTAAACGCCCCACCCGTCCCGCGATGCGCTGCTCCTCCGGGTTGCAATGCCGGCAGCGGCCGGCAGCGTAACGGACAGCGCATCGCAGAGCTGGCAAGCGGGCCCTACGCCTTGCGGTTGCGCTTCTTCATCGTCACACCGACCGCCAGAAGGGCCATTCCAGCCATCACGAACGTGCCCGGTTCGGGCGTCTGCTGGGTGGTGTTGCCGCTGTACTGAACCTGGACGTCGTCGATGGTCAGGCCGCAGTCGTTAGTGACGCCGACAAGATAGGCCGAATACAGCACCGACGTAGTGAAGGTAGGGCTGCCCGTCCCCGACATCGGTCCCGAATCCAGCAGGTCGTAGATGTGCGTGCTGGTGTTGAAGCCGTAGACGGTCCAATACGAGGGGCCGGTGGCGTCTATCTGGGTGTTGATGGTTACCTGGCTCTCCGAGCCCGTTTGTCCGCCGCTGGTGGCGGTAGTCTTGACGTTGGAAAAGTCCAACACGATGGCATCGCTGGGTCCGATATACGGAGTGTCATTGCTGTGCAGGCCCAGGCCGTCGGATGTTACGTCGAGTGTCGCGGCACTCCCCGGCGATGGTTTGTCGGGGTTGCTACCGGTTACGGAGAGGGTCATTGGCGGATTGGTCACCGAAAAGACCCCGTCAAAGCCGTACGCCGTGATCGAACCGGCGTTGTCGTTCAGGCTAATGATTCCCGATGTGCCAAATGGGCTCGATGGTAAAGTCGAAGTCGCCGTAAACAATACCGGAGTGGCGTGTGCCGGCGTTAGAAACGCACCCGCCGCGAACAGTGCTGCAATCGCAAAATTAGTCTTCAATTCTCTTCTCCTCCGCCGCTTGTTGCGGCACTTACACAGCGATTGTAAGTTAAGACACGCCGAATTAAACAGGGCATTGTACTGTCCGGGTACTGCGAAAACAAAACAAAAATACCATCGGCTCCACACCTGGTACCTCAGCGGAATCTGAGCTCTCAATAGCAGCGTTGCCTTAGTTCTAGGACTATCGAAAATTACGTCCAGGACCGTGCTTTTGGCCTGTTTTCAGCACATATGCCGATACCGGCGAGGGTGCCAGGAGATACCATCCAGCCATTTAGGGCCAACTAGGAAGGTACTTAGCGGTGGGGTCGGTTATAGTACCCTGACTTATAGATTAGAACTAAATGACCACGGGTCCGTAGTAAAGCAAGGGATTATCCGAGGGCGCCGAGAGCCGTCTGGAACGACTTTTCGGGCCCCCCGCTGGCCGCTACAATGGTTGCGTCCATGTCCAAGCGCACTGGCATAGTCCTCTTCCTGGCGCTCGCGATGCTCTTCCTGGTCGTGAACCGCCCCGCCTATAAAGGCTATTTCACCGATGACGATTTCGATCATCTGAGCTGGACCCGCCACGCTCCGCTCAGCGAGTTCGTAATGGGCCTGCTGTCGCCGGCGTTCCAAACCAACAATTTCCGTCCGTTGGGCCACTTCTTTTACCACGAGGAGGCGCGCTTCTTCGGCTTCGATTTCAAGAAGTACCTGGCCACCACGCATGCGCTTCACTTGCTGAACGTCTGGCTGGTATGGTTGCTGGCCCGCAAGCTCGGTGCGCGCCCCTTCGCCGCCGCGGCCGGATGCGTGCTGTTCGCTTTCCATACGGGATACTTCGAAGCCGTCTGGAAGCCCGCCTATATTTTCGACATCCTGTGCACCACACTATGCCTTCTCAGCCTGCTGAGCTACGTGCGCGGACGATGGATCCTCAGTTTTATATGCTTCTGGCTGGCTTACAAAGCCAAGGAACTAGCCGTGATGGTGCCGTTCGTGCTGGCCTGCTACGAGATCTGGTACGGCGAAAAGCGCTGGAAGCCGCTGGCCCCGTTCTTCGTGGTTTCCGGTTGGTTCGCGCTGCAGGCCCTGGTGCTCACTCCCAACACCGGCGCCGACAACCCCTACACGTTCCACTTCACCATAGGCGCTCTAGCGGTTACCAGCCTGTTCTACGCCGGCCGCGTGTTCCTGGTGCCGTACCTCGGGTTCGCGGTTCCTGTGGCGGCATGG
>CAZARO010001309.1:0-2060 GCA_964487165.1 uncultured Solibacteraceae bacterium
TGGCGGAACCGCTGGCGACCAGTTCGCGTGCCCCTCCCAGCGCCGCCGCATCCGCGGCGGTCTGCATGCGGATCTTGGTGTACTGTTCGTAGCCAGCATCGATCGCCAGCCCCATAAACGCCAGCAGGATCGCCAGGCTCAGAATCATGGTGACCAGCACGAATCCGCACCGCAATGCAGGCCGCCGGATTCTCCGCCCGTTTGCCTTCATATTCCTTCCGTCTCAGAATGTAACAGCTTGTAGTGCCGCCGGAAATAAGGGTGCCGCCCTAAGTGCAGGGTTATATACACGTAGCACCGGCTCTATGAAGTCATCCCTGCATCGCCGGGTTAATCACGTTGCCATCGGTCCCGATCGAACCTGGCGGGTAAGTCATGCCGCTGATGGGCGGGCCCACATACCCCGTGGCGAAGCTCGGCATGGAACCTCCATTGGCGTAGTAATTACTCCAGGCAGCGCCCTGATTGATATTTTGAGTCAGGTCCGCGGTAAGCTGCGCCGCACCTTCCGGTCCGCAACTGGCGTAATAGGCCACGCCTGCGGCGTTGAATGTCTGGCCGTTGGGCAACTGGATGAAGTTAGCCAGAGGTTCGCTCCATCCCTGGTCTTGTCCGAAGGCCGGCATTTGCACCACCGTGCCGCCCAACAAGGTGGCGAGCTGTTGTGCCGTTTGATTGGATGCGTAGTAGAAATTCGGCATGGTGTCGGTTCCGGCGGGTGAGGTTTCCTGCAATTGAGACGGGTCGGTGACATACGTCGGCTGGAACGCTCCATTCATGATGGCGGTCACCAAGGCCTGGATGCCGGGAGTTTGAGCCGAGCTGGCGGTAGTGTCGGCCGCACCGGTACGCGCAGTGCCGGTTGCCGCAGTGGGTGCTTCGGCCGTGGTTGGCGCTGTCGTGGCGGCCGGAGCGGTTGGCTTGGGAATAGTCGTCGGCCGGGGCGCGAAGACACTTGCCGCTATGTCCGTTTGCGGAGTTGCGGAGGCGGTATTGTTACCGCTGAGCGTTTGAAACAAGCTCTTGAACGGATCGGCTGACGCCGCCGGTTTGGTGGCAGCGGACGACGAGGGCGCGCTCGAGTTGCGGCTGACCGAGTTGCTCCTGACTGGCTCGACGGCGAGGGCGATATGCGACGGAATTCTCATACGCCATCCCTTTGGCATTCCGCTCGCCGTTCGTAATCTGTTGAAAACAGAGCAGCCAGCGCACCGGACCCGGCAACTTGCTGCCGCTCGCGGCAAATTTTCGCCGTTTTCGTAACCAAAACCGTTTTCGAGAGTATCAGACAGAGGAGGAGAAGCGCGGGATGAAATTCTTGTTGGTCGGAGTGGTTCTGGTGTCCGCGGCATTCGCGCGGGTGGGTTGTTTCGAAACGCATTGGGCCCGCCAGGAGGCGCGGGATGCGCGCCAATGGGCCCGCCAGGAGACCCGCGAAGCGCGGCGGGAAGCGGTGCGGTACCGGCAGGAAGCCAGAAGGTATGCCATGGAAGCCGAGCGCGAGGCGAGGCGCGATGCCCAGCACTATCGCAATGAATTGCGCCGGGAACTGCGCGATACCCTGCGCCAGGATCGCTCCGATTCCACGAGCCTGCGGCGGATTTTCTAAGGCGGCCGCCGTTCGCCCGGGGGCCGTTCGGCTGGCTGGGAAAGAATTGTCCGCGGGTGCGTCTGTCAGGCTCAGTGTCCCCCTGAGGGAGTTGCAATATTCGAAGAACCGCTTGCTTGCGCGCGCGGCTCAGAATGGCGCCTCTGTGTTTGCCAGAGCCTACCGAGCCGCGACCGCAAGGGAGCGGTCAATCAGCTGAATATTGCAACTCCCTCTGCTGTTTTCCCATGCCCCGCACGGACATCGCGGGCAAAGCTCGCTCCGCCCGCGCTACCATGGCATTCTATGCAAGATGCGGTGGCGGCCGCCTATGCGCGCATACGTCCTTACGTGCGCGAGACCCCGGTAGAGGAGTCCGCGGCGCTGGCGGATGGCGGCACGGCCACCGTCTCCCTCAAGCTGGAGCACCTGCAGCATACCGGCTCCTTCAAATTTCGCGGAGCCTGCAATA
>CAZARO010001310.1:0-2046 GCA_964487165.1 uncultured Solibacteraceae bacterium
TCACGGCGTTCCTGGTGGAGCGCGATTTCCCCGGCTTCCAGGTGGGCAAGAAGGAGGACAAGCTGGGGCTGCGCGCGTCCTCCACTTGCGAGCTGATTCTGGATAACTGCCGGGTGCCGCGCGAAAACGTCATGGGCGAGCTGGGCAAGGGCTATAAGATCGCCATCGAGACGCTCAATGAGGGCCGCATCGCCATCGGTGCGCAAATGATCGGGCTGGCCCGCGGCGCGCTGGAACATGCCGTGGCGTATGCCCGCGAGCGCAAGCAGTTCGGCAAGGCCATCGGGGAATTTCAAGGCGTGCAGTTCGAGCTCGCCAAAATGGCGGTGGAGGTGGAGGCGGCGCGGCTGCTGGTGTACAACGCCGCCCGTTTGCGCGATGCCGGCATGCCGTTTCTGACGGAAGCGGCGATGGCGAAGTATTATAGTTCGGAGATTGCCGAGAAGGCTGCCTCCAAGTCCATCGAGGTGCATGGCGGCGTGGGGGTCACCAAGGATTATCCGGTGGAAAAGCTCTACCGGGACGCCAAGATCGGGCGGATTTACGAGGGCACCAGCAATATGCAGTTGCTGACCATTGCCAAGAAACTGCTGGGGAAATGAGTTCGTCTCAGGAATTGAGGGGAAAATGCGCACAGTGATGCTTTGGGCCGCGATGGCGGCCGTGTGCCTGCCCATTCGGCCGGCGCTGGCACAGGACAAGGACAACGTCAACGCGGACGACATTATTCGCAAGTTCGCCGCCAAGGAAGCGGAATTTCGCGAGGCGCGCAACAATTACACCTATCGCCAGACGGTGAAAATGGAGGAACTGGAGCCGGTGGGCGGGAAGTGGGAGGAGATTGACGACATCATCTTCACGCCGGCCGGCAAGCGCAGCGAAGTGGTGATTTGGGCCCCGGTGATCAGCCTGCGCAATATCATCCTCACGCCGGAGGACACGCAGGATCTGCGTGACGTACAGCCCTTCGTGCTCACCACCGAAGAGATCGGGCTCTACAACGTCAACTATCTGGGGCGGGAAAAGCTGGACGAAGTGGGCTGCTTCACGTTTTCCGTGAAGCCCAAGAAAATGGAGAAGGGCAAGCGCTACTTCGAGGGCGAAATCTGGGTGGACGACCGCGATCTGCAGATCGTGAAAACCTATGGGAAGGGCGTGGGCATCGTCAAAAAGGGCAACGAATTCCCCAAATTCGAGACGTACCGCGAGCAGATCGACGGCAAGTATTGGTTTCCCACCTACACCCACGCCGACGACACGCTGCATTTCCCTAACGGCCAGAACCAGCACATCCGCATGACCGTGAAGTACCAGGATTACAAGCGGTTCGAGGGCAAATCGACAATCACCTACGGCAAAACCGTGGACGACACCACCGCGCCTCCCAAGAAGAAGCAGTAGCGCGGCGGCCCGTGGTACGATCCGGGAATGCCAACCAAAATCTCTCCGCAGAATAACGGCCCTATCCGCATCGAGGGCGACTTCGAGATCCTGGATCCCAGTGGCGCGGCCTTCGGGCTCGCCGGCCGAACCGTGATTTCCTTATGCCGCTGCGGCCTTTCCGCCAATAAACCGTTCTGCGACGGTAACCACAACCGCATGGGTTTCGCCGACACAGTGGTAGCCCGGGAACTGCCGCCACCCAAGCCTAAGATTGCCTGACGGCTGGGAACGCGAACATTCCCTGGCTCTCAACTTGACGGGAGGCGCGGATCGGTCATAATGAAATATTCCCAGAGGCCGCTTGAATGAGAGCTAACGCAGAAACCCCTGAATCGGTGCCGGAAGTGCGTCCGCCCGGCGAACATGAACCGTCTCTGTCCGGCTCGGGAAAATCGAAGAAACGCGGACTGATCTGGGTTGTTTTCCTGGTGATCATTGCGGGTGTCGCGGGGTACGCGGTCTGGAGTGCCGGCCACCCAGCCGCTGGACGGCCAAAAGGCCAGGGCGGCGGTGGCGGTGGGGGAGGCGGCGGCGGGGCTGGCGCGCTCGGCCCGGTGCCGGTGGTGGTGACGAAGGTCGCTCGCTCCAGCATCCCGGTCTATC
>CAZARO010001311.1:0-2044 GCA_964487165.1 uncultured Solibacteraceae bacterium
TCTCCACCTGCTCCATGGTGATGCAATTCTCCACCGGGCAGACCAGCCAGCAGAGGTTGCAACCCACGCACTCCTCCTCGTCGACGCGCGGGATGCGCACCGAGGGCGTCACTCTCGGCGCTGCTTCCACAGCGTCGAGCTTGGCGATGGGGGTGGTGGAAATACGCGCCTGGCTGGCGGCTTCGATGGTCTCGGGCCTGGTATTGCCATCGAGGTGGATGCACTGGTGCGCGCCGTCCCAGCAGGCGATATAGCAGAGATCGCAGCCGATGCAGGTGTCGCGATCGATGCGCGCCACAATCTTATAGTTGAGGTCGAGATGCTTCCACTCGGTGAGTTTGGGCAGGCTGGCGCCGCGGAAGTCGTCGATGGTGCGCAGGTTTTTTTCGTCCATCCACTGGCTCAGGCCGTCGATCATGTCCTCCACGATGCGATAGCCGTAGCGCATGGCGGCGGTGCAGACCTGCACGGTGCCGCAGCCCAGTAGGAAAAATTCCGCGGCCTCGCGCCATCCGGAAACGCCGCCGATGCCGGAGATCGGCAGGCCCACTTCGGGGTCGCTCGCGATCTGCTGCACCAGGTGCAGCGCGATGGGTTTCACGGCCGGACCGCAGTAGCCGCCGTGCGCCGAGTAGCCGCCCACGTTGGGCCGCGGTGTGAAGGTATCGAGATCGATGCCGGTAATCGAGTTGATGGTGTTGATGGCGGAGAGACCGTCTGCCCCGCCGCGTTTGGCGGCGCGCGCCACCGCGCGGATGTCGGTGATATTCGGCGTCAGCTTCACCAGCACGGGCGTGCGCGCCACTTCCTTCACCCACTCGGTGATCATGCAGGAATATTCCGGCACCTGGCCCACGGCGCTGCCCATGCCGCGCTCGCTCATGCCGTGCGGGCAGCCGAAGTTCAGCTCCAGGCCGTCGGCGCCGGCGTCTTCGGTGCGCTTGACGATGTCGTGCCACGCGGCGCGCGTGGATTCCACCATCAGCGAGGCGATGACGGCGTGCTTCGGGTAGCGCTTCTTGACCTCGGCGATCTCGCATAGGTTGACCTCTATGGGGCGGTCGCTGATGAGCTCGATATTGTTGAGCCCCATCATGCGCTGACCATTCCAATCGACGGAGGAATAGCGCGAAGAGACGTTGAGGATGGGGTCGCCGATAGTCTTCCAGACGGCGCCGCCCCACCCTTTATCGAAAGCGCGCATGATCTGCTCGCCGCAGTTGGTGGGAGGGCCGGAAGCCAGCCAGAACGGGTTGGGACAGCGGATACCAGCGAAGTTAGTGGTAAGATCGGCCATGTTAAGTGCTCAGGGAAGATACGAATTCACCGCGGAGACGCAGAGACGCAGAGAAGAAGAACAGGGAAGGGCACTTCGCGGGCGTCTCACCGGGGTTTCCTCTGTGCCCTCCGTCACCTCTGTGACCTACTTGAAGGACGGCGAGGCGATATCCGGCTTTATGGGCACCTTTCTTAGGTTTTTCTCTGTGTCTCTGTGCCTCTGTGGTGAACTTCATTTTCTCTCCATGGCTAACGCCGCCCGCTTGCCGTCGGCCACCGCGTCCACTACTTCACGGCCGCCGTTGACGCAATCGCCGCCGGCGTAGTAGCGCGGGTTGGCGGTGCGTCCCGTAGGCCGGTCGACAACAATCGCGCCGTCCTGGATTTCGATGCCGCGTTGCCGCAACTGATCCACCATATGCCGCTTCTGGCCCAGCGCCGGAATCACCATGTCGCAGGGAATCTCGTAATCCGAGCCCGGCTGCGGTTCCACCTTGCGCCGGCCATCGCGGCCCGGTTCGCCCAGCCGCGTCCCCACAAACCGCACCGCTACGGCGCGATCGTAATGCACCACAATGGCCGTCGGCTGCGCCAGCCAGTGGAAGCTCACTCCTTCCACCTTCGAATGGTCGTACTCGAAGCCGAACGCCGGCATTTCGCGCGCGGTGCGCCGATAAAAAACGTGGACCTCATCGGCGCCCAGGCGCTTCGCGGCATTGGCCGCGTCGATAGCGGTGTTCCCTCCGCCGATTACAATCACGCGCCG
>CAZARO010001312.1:0-2040 GCA_964487165.1 uncultured Solibacteraceae bacterium
GGTAGGGTCGCCGAGTCCCGCCTTTTCGGTGACATCTTCGAAACGGCCATTGCCCAGGTTGTGGTACAGGCGCGAGCGCGTTCCTTTATAAGTATCCGGCGTGCAATAAGATTTCGTCTTGCCGTCCATGGAGCAGAACTTATCGCCCTTTTCGGTCCATGGCACGTAGTTAGCGACGAACAAATCCAACTTACCGTCGCGGTCGTAATCGAGCCATGCCGCGCTGGTCCCGAAGTTGGCATTGTGGATTCCGGCCGACTGCGTCACATCGCGAAATTTGCCGTTGCCCTCGTTGTGGAATAGCCGGTCGCCATCGAGCGCGGTGATGTACACGTCGTCGAGGCCGTCGTTGTCGTAGTCCGCGATGGCTACGCCCATGCCATAGATTTCCACGTCGAGGCCGCTGCCTTTGGTCACGTCGGTAAACGTCCCGTTGCGATTGTTATGGTAGAGCGCGGCGGTGGTGCGCGGCCCACCGGGAGCAAAATTCTTGCCATTGATGAGCAGGATGTCGGGCCAGCCGTCGCCATCGAAATCGAAGAACGCGCACCCCGCTCCCGTGGTCTCCGGCAGGTACTTCTTGCCGGAACGTCCGGCGTTGTGCGTGAAGTGAATACCCGCCTGCGCCGTCACGTCGGTAAATTGCACCCCGATTCCGGATGGCTGGTCGGCCATCAGGGCAAGGGTGGCAAATGCCACTGTAAGTTTGCCTACAACACTGGTTTTCATGTTAGACTCCGCGTGAGCATTGGCTGAACAAACTTCTCCCTACTCTTGCCCCCGAGCAATGTTAGGAGAGGATACTACAGTGGCGCTCGCAGCGGCAATAATAGAAACATACTAGCGTGGAACGAGATCGCACCCCTACATTCCGCTTGCTGGCCGGGCTCGCCGTAACCCTTTCCGCCGTCACAGTGTATTCCGCCTACACGGTCTACCAACTCCGCACCTTGGAACAATTGCAGGCCGCGACCATCGACCGCAATCGCGCCGATTCCCTGCTGCTGCTGCGCATCCAGAATAATCTGAACTCCATCGCGGTCAACTTGCGCGACATGCTCGACCCCGCCGAACAGTATCCTTTGACCGCCTTTCGGGCGCCCATGGCGCGCCTGCGCACCGATCTGGCCGACGCCATGGAGCGCGAGGCGAAATACTCCACCAGCGGGCCGGAGAATCGCGCTTATCTCGTCGGCCGAATGAACGACTTTTGGACCGCTATGGACGCGGCGTTCGCGCTCGCCGACAGCGGTCAGGCCGCCAAGGCCGCGGACAAAATCCGGCTGTCGATTCAGGCTCAGCAGGAAGAGCTCACTGCGAAGGTAGCGCGGCTGCTGGTGGTGGAGAATAACGAAAGCGAGGAACGCGCCGCCCAGGACACCGGCGCCATCTATCGGCGTTCCGAGCGCAATGTCTACATTTTTCTCGCGGCCGTGTTGATTGTTGTGGTGCTCACCAGCATCTACCTGTTCGATTACAACCGCCGCATGTTCCAGCGCGTGGAAGATCTCTCACACCTGCGCAGCGAACTGGCGCAACAGCTCATCAGCACGCAGGAAAATACCTTCCGTCACCTCTCGCGCGAATTGCACGACGAGTTCGGCCAGATCCTCACCGCTATCGGAGCCATGCTGGCGCGCGCCCAGCGGCGCACTCCCGCCGAAGCCGGTGTCGACAAGCAGGACCTGCGCGAGATCCAGGAGGTGACGCAATCCACGCTCGAAAAAGTGCGCTCGCTTTCGCAGTCGCTGCACCCCGTGGTGCTCGACGATGCCGGCTTCGAGGGCGCCATCGACGTCTACCTGCCGGCATTCGAGAAGCAGACCGGCATCGCCGTGCAGTATGACAAGAGCGGCGCCAGCCGCGAGCTGGACCGTGCGATCGCCATCCATCTATATCGCGTCCTGCAGGAGGCGTTGAACAATGTGGTGCGCCACTCCAAATCGGCCTCGGCCCAGGTGCGCTTGCAATATCTGGCGGACGCGGTGGTGCTGGAAGTGGAGGATCGCGGCATCGGCCTCAGCAAAGGCAGAGGCCACG
>CAZARO010001313.1:0-2038 GCA_964487165.1 uncultured Solibacteraceae bacterium
TCGCCAAGAAACCGCGCCCTTGCGCTCGCGGCTCGGTAAGTTGCTGCAAACGTGCACACCCGTTACTGAGCCGCGACTGCAAAGGAGCGGTTGGCGGGGTTTAGTTCGAGGGAGCCCCCAGATCAGTTAAGCACCCGTGAAGATCCTGACGCTCCATCGGAACTGGTATGATGGAGCACATGTTGGGATGCGCTCCCGCATGTTATTCCAGGCCACTCTTTTTCCTGATTGCGTTGGCGGGTGGCATTGTGCCTTGCCACTGCCAGCCCAAGGCGCCATCCCTCCAAATGATTGCCTCCGAGCGCTCGCTGCTGGCAGGGAGCTTTGCCTCGGAGAAACTCTGGCTGTGGCAGAGGCGGCTCAACCTGCAGGAATGGAACATTTCGGTGGTCGTGTCGCGCGCCAGCGAATTGAAGCCGAAGACTCTTGGCAACATCCGTTGGGACCGCGATAAGAAAACCGCCGTCATTCGCGTTCTCGACCCGGCCGACTACGGTCTGCCGCTCGCGGCGATGCTGCGGGACATCGAATTCACTGTGGTTCATGAGCTGATCCACCTGGAAATGGCGCCCGTCCTTGCCGATTTGCAGCGCACCGGTGCGAACCGCATGGAAGAAGAACACGCGGTCAATCACCTCGCCGACGCGCTCCTCATGCTCGACCGGGGCCAGTAAGAGATCCCTCAGTGGCACTGCGCTTGCCTGCTCGTGACAGCAGCAAATGACGCTGTCGGGTGGAGTTGGTGTGCTCGGGAGACAAGCCGGCTCCCCCGACATATCGACGGTAATTTGCGCCAGAAAGTAGTTACCGCTGTCCCTCCAGGCCGATCGGCTCCCCTGGCAAGCTCCCATCCCACCCTATCGGCCCCGCGCGCGAGTAGAATTAAAGGTCTCATCATGCTGGAGAATATCAATCTCGCCCGCAAACTCCCCCGCGAGGAGTACAAGAGCGCCCTCCCCGCGCTGCAGGAGCGCCTCTACGATCTCGAAAAGGCCTGCTGGGACCAGAACGTTCCGACGATCATGGCATTCGAAGGTTGGGACGCCTCGGGAAAGGGCACGGCCATCGGCGCCCTCACGCAACGGCTGGATCCGCGCGGCTTCAAGCTTTATCCCATCACCGCGCCCCGCACCTACGAGCAGAATCGCCCCTGGCTCTGGCGCTTCTGGCTGAAGGTGCCCAATCGCGGCGAGATGATCATCTTCGATCACAGCTGGTACCGCCGCGTGCTGGACGAACGCGTCGAGCGCACCGCTCCCGAACAGGCCTGGCGCCAGGCCTACCGCGACATCGTCGAGTTCGAACGCACTCTGGCTGACGACGGGACTGCCATCCTCAAATTCTTCTTCCACATCAGTAAGAAGGAACAGAAGAAGAGATTCGAGGCCATTGAGGCC
Source organism: uncultured Solibacteraceae bacterium (assembly GCA_964487165.1). Lineage (GTDB taxonomy): Bacteria > Acidobacteriota > Terriglobia > Bryobacterales > Bryobacteraceae > PALSA-129. The sequence continues at coordinate 1,398 of CAZARO010001313.1, forward strand.
GACCCGCTGGAGGCGTGGCGCGTGACCGAGGCGGATTGGGCCCGCTACAAGAAGTACGACCACTACATGGCCGCTACCGAGGAGATGCTGGAGCAGACCGATACCGAGTACGCCCCCTGGAACATCATCGAGGCGACGTCGAAATGGTACGCGCGCAAGAAGCTATTCGAGACCATCATCGCCGCCATGGAGAAACGCCTCGGGGCGAACGCGCCGCCGCGCACCGAATCCACCGCGGCGAGTTCGGAAGACGCCGATGTGCGCGCCGCTATGGAGTCTCTGGGAGGATCGAGGTAACTATGCTCGAAACCGTGGATCTCACCTGTAGGCTGGACCGCGAGCACTACGTGCAGGAAGTGGTGCGGCGGCAGATACAGCTGCGCGAACTGGGCTACCAGGTATATCAACAGAAGCGTCCCGTCATTATCGCTTTCGAAGGATGGGATGCGGCCGGCAAGGGCGGCGCCATCAAGCGCGTCACCGAGAAACTCGATCCGCGCGGCTACGTGGTGTACCCCATCAGCGCGCCGCAGGGCGAGGACAAGACACGCCACTACCTCTACCGCTTCTGGCGGCGCCTGCCGGAACCGGGACAGATCGCCATCTTCGACCGGTCGTGGTATGGCCGGGTGCTGGTGGAG
>CAZARO010001314.1:0-2036 GCA_964487165.1 uncultured Solibacteraceae bacterium
TTGCGGTTTAAATGTGATTCCGGTTCCTCTGTTGCATCGCTGCTCATCGATCGCACGCGCCCGTTCGTATTCCTGGCGGCATTCCTGATAGCGCTGCGTAACTCCATATAGCGCTCCCAATCTCTTTTCCGCCACCGCGAGAGCGCGGACGGTCTCCGCGTCTCCCGGCTTCAACTCCGCCATCTTGCGAGCCAGTTCCTCGGTGCGCTGGCGCAGCGGGATGGCCTCGGCGTATTGCCGCTGGTCGGTGAACACGTCCGCCAGAACCGAATCGGCCGCCGAGAGATTAGCGATCGCAAAAGCATCCGTGGGCGCCGCGCGCAGTTCGGCCTCGGCCAGCGCCACGGCCTTGCGAGCCGTTTCCCCCGCCTTCTGAAAAGCGCCAGTCGCTCCATACGCCATCACCAGTTCGTTGGAGACGCGCATGTAATCGTGCAGCAGGGAACGGTCGCTGGGATCGCGGGCCCGCAGCCGCTCCAGGATGTCGTGCGACTGCCGATAGCTGTCCAACGCCGCCCCCGTTTGCCCCAGGTTGGACTCACTCATTAAGCCCTGCACCTCCCCCACGCGCTCGAACCCGATGGCCACTTCGCGCTGCAGGTCGGCATTGCTCCCCGCCTCGCGCGATAGGTTTTGCAGGTACTCGAGCGCCCGCCTGATCAGCAGCTCGCGCGCCGCCGTGGAGCCCGGCAGCTTGGCGATAGCATCGTGCAGTTCGAACATTACCGAATGCGCCAGGCTGCGCACTTCCTGGAACCGCCTCTCTGCCCTCCGCGCTTCCCACCAGGTGGTGGCCGCGAAGCCCATTATCAGCAGGGCCGCCAACGCTACCACCGGCGCCGCCACCTTGTGCCGCCGCACCAGCTTGGCCGCGCGGTAGCGAAGCGTCGCCGGGCGGGCCAGCACCGGACGGCCTTCCAGATGGCGCCGCAAATCCCCCGCCAGTTCCCAAACGTCGCGGTAGCGGATCCGCGGATCTTTGGCCAGCGCTTTGGCCGCAATCCGCTCCAGGTCGCCCGCCAGCTGCCGCCGTAATTGCCCCGGCGCCAGGCAGCGATTCTCCGCCTCCTCGGCGGACGATTGCGCCCCAGCCTGGCTCAACGGCGCCGCCTCCTGTTCGGAGATTACCCGCGCCAGTTCCAGATAGGAGCCGGTGGGAACTTTGTAGGGACGGCGTCCGCACAAAAGTTCGTAGAGAATCACGCCCAGCGAATAGACGTCGCTCGAAACTGTGTATGGTTCTCCGCGCACCTGCTCCGGGCTGGCGTACGCCGGGGTCATCAGCGGCATCCCCGTCAGCGTGGTCTCCTCCTCGCCGGCATCCGCGTCCAATACCCGGCCCAACCCGAAATCCAACAGCTTCGGAGTGCCCTCTTTCGTCACCAGAATATTGCCGGGCTTGAGATCGCGATGCACGATGAGCTGCTGATGCGCATATGAGACGGCATCGCAAACCTGCAGAAATAAGCGCAGCCGCGCCGCGATCCCCAGGCGTCCGCGATTGCAGTAATCCACCAGCGCCAGCCCTTCCACGTACTCCATCACGAAGTACGGCCGGCCCTCCGCCGTGGTGCCGCCATCCAGCAGGCGCGCGATGCCGTTATGTTCCAGCTGCGCCAGTATTTGGCGCTCCCGCCGGAATCGGCGCGCCATTTGGGCATCGCCGCGGCCGCTGGTAATCAGCTTGATGGCCACCTGCTTGCGATATTGCCCGTCGGCCCGTTCGCCCAGGTAGACCACGCCCATGCCGCCGTGTCCCAGCTCGCGCAATACGCGATAGTTCCCGATTGCCTCCGGCGGCGGCGTTTCGGCGCGCAACGCCGCGCCCGGCGCCACCGCGGTGTTCAGCACCGCTTCCGCCTTGTCTTCGTAAGCCAGCAGCGCTTCCACTTCGCGCCGCAATTCGGCGTCCTCGTGGCACAGGCGGTCCAGAGTCGCGTGGCGTTCCGGGGGGTCGGTTTCCAATACGCCGGCCAGCACCGCCTTGATCTCGCCCCAGCGTTCGGAAGTCATCAGGCCGCCGGCCCCTCCATCTG
>CAZARO010001315.1:0-2018 GCA_964487165.1 uncultured Solibacteraceae bacterium
GCGATAGGAGCTCGGGCTGGCTCCGGGGAGGGGGGATGACGGGAGAGCAACTGGACGAATTTTGGAGCCGCAGTGCAATTGCCGGCGATTTCCACGGAACCGCTGAGACTCTTCAGCGGTTCGAGTGCCAGATCCAAACCAGCCAGGCCTTCCTGGCCGATTTCGACATCTTTCACCAATCCCAACAGCGGTCTCCGGTTGACGGGGTTCCCGGGATCGCTCAGGGGATCGTCGGTTTCCGCGTAGAGAGTGTACTTGCCGGGGAGGACGTCTTTAAACTCGAACTCTCCCTTCGCTTGGACAAAAGGCGAATCGGGGATGAACGCTTCGCTGGTCACCGGCTCGAGTCTCAGAGCGGTGACCGGCGGCCAGGGAGCACCGCTCGCCGGCACGCCCAGCAGATGACCGGAAACCGAGACTCCTGCTCGCCGCAAAACCTGAATGTCGGCGCGGACCTGCTGCCCGGCGTCCGGCTTCAACGGCTGCGCGGAGGCCAGATCGAGCGCGGCGGGGTAATAGGTGGGGCGATAAGTGCCCTGCCAGGTCCAGTGGCTGATGTCCGACTTATTCGCCAACACCCAATAAGTGCCGGGCAGAAGGCGTGCCGCGCGAAATTCGCCGCGGCTATCGGCCACGATGGTTGCGATTACGTTGGCGGCTGTCGCGGGCCGTGACTCGCCTTCGCTGGGTGGCGGCGGCAGTTTGAAGATTTCGACAAACGCGCCGGGCATCGGATCGCCGTATGGGTCCGTGATTTTTCCTTCGATCGAGACATACCCCTGCATCGGCGCGCTCACGCTGGCGTGGATGGTGCCGTCGCCGTCGATCGTCTTCGATACCTTGGGCTGGGGAATCTGACTCTGCGCGTCCACACTTATTTGGGAGGGACGAAAGCCGGGAGCATCGACGACGAGCTGGTAAAAACCCGGGTCGAGATTCCGGAAGGCGAAATGGCCTTGCTTGTCGACCTTGCCGTAGATGGGATCTTCGGCCGGCGTGCGCGCGAGCTTGACGCGCGCAACGGAAATCGGAGCGCCAGTGGCGGCGTTGACTATGTCGCCTTCCACTAAAGCTCGAACGGGGTTGGAGGTTTGGGCGTATAGGGCTGCACCGGAAAGAGATACTAAGATCGCCAGAGGGACGCGGTGGGTGAGCATTTGCAATCCTCTGGCATCATAGAATAGCAGATTCGTACACCGAAGTCCGAAACACCAGTGGGGCAGGATGGCATCCTGGGGGCCAGAGGGCACCCTTGGTAACCCGCCTGCCGGCGGTATGGACACATTGGAGGGCCGAGTGCCACCCGGCCGCAGGATGCCATCCTGTTCCACATAGAGTACTCTGGAATTTACAAACATATTAATATGGCCGAATCTCCTATTACTCCACGCCAGCAGGACTTCGCCGCCTGGTATCAGGACGTAGTCATGCAAGGCGACATGGCGGAACCCGCTGAAATCGTCAAAGGCTGCATGGTGATCAAGCCCAACGGATACGCGGTTTGGGAAATCATCCAGCGCGAATTGGACGACCGGTTTAAAGCCACCAACCACCAGAACTGCTACTTCCCGCTGCTCATTCCCGAGAGCTTTTTGCATAAGGAAGCCGAGCACGTGGAAGGATTCGCGCCCGAACTGGCGGTGGTCACCATCGCCGGCGGCAAGAAACTGGAGGAGCCGTACGTCATCCGGCCGACCTCGGAGACCATCATCGGCCATTTTTTCTCCAAGTGGATCCACAGCTATCGCGACCTGCCGCTGCTGCTCAATCAGTGGGCCAACGTGGTCCGCTGGGAGCTGCGCACGCGCCTGTTTCTGCGCACTAGCGAGTTCCTCTGGCAGGAGGGCCACACCGCCCACGCCTCACACGATGAGGCGGTGGGAGAAGTGCTGCGCATCCTCGACATTTACGCCGACGTGGCCGAAGCTGTGATGGCCATGCCGGTGATCAAGGGCGTGAAAACGCGCTCCGAGAAGTTCGCCGGCGCGCTGCGCAGCTACTCCATCGAGGCCATGATG
>CAZARO010001316.1:0-2018 GCA_964487165.1 uncultured Solibacteraceae bacterium
CGCTGGTGCATGGAGTAAGTGTCCATGATCCAGGCCATGACTCGCTCATTAGTGTTGACGTCGGGCGCCGGCACATCGCGCTCCGGCCCGATGAAATCCATGATCTCGGAGGTGTACCGCCGGGTCAGTTTTTCCAGTTCCTGGTCGGAGAGCAGATTGGGGTCGCAAATCACGCCGCCTTTGCCGCCGCCGAACGGGATGTTGACTACCGCGCACTTCCACGTCATCCAGGATGCCAGCGCGCGGACTTCATCCAGCGTGACGTCGGGGGCGAAGCGGATGCCGCCCTTGGCCGGACCGCGCGCCAGCGAGTGCTGCACCCGGTAGCCGGTGAAGACCTCTATGCGCCCATCGTCCAGCAATACCGGGATATTCACGGTGATTTCCTTGGTAGGCGTGCGCAGTACCTTGCACATGCCGTCGTCAAGCTTCAGCTTCATGGCGGCTTCGTCGAAGCGCGCGGCGGCGGCAAGCCAGGGGTTCTTTTCGTTCTCGTGCGATATGGCAACAGGGGCGGTCAACGTGGCCACTAGATGGAGCCCTCCGGTCCTATTATGCCAGCTTACGCCGGCGCTACGGCCCCAAAATCTCCAGCGCCTTCAGAACCAGCGGATCGCGCTGCCGCTCCACCTGGTCGCCGCGTAAACCGGTATAACAAACAGTTGTCGATTGCTGACAATTACCGGCTCCCCCGCCGTGATCCCAGAGCCGGACACGGCGTCCCAAAAAAGAAATGGGGACTCCGTAGAACGCGGCTGAAAATAAAGGCCGTCCGAGCGGTATCCCACGTGCATGCCTTGGCCGATTGGAGGTGTCCATGGCCAAGAACGTACGCATTCGCGAGCCCCTCACCGGTTCCCCCACGCTGGAATACCTGAACGAGCGCATGGGCGCCGGCTGGAAACTGGTGGCGCTGGAATGGGAAAAGCCCGCGGACAGCGCCATGCCTGCCGCGGAAGAAAAGACGGAGGAGATTCCCTACGGAATGCAGGTATCCGCCGATTGCCTGAGACTGATGGAGAATCCCGCCGAACGGCAGATCATCATCCTGGCGCTCGATATGATCGTGGAAGATTGTCCGCTCTCGCGGGTTGCCGAGGAGTTAAACCGCCGTGGGCATCGCACTCGCGACGGCCAGACGTGGACCCCGGGTGCGCTCTTTAGCCTGCTGCCCCGCATGATCGAGGTGGGACCGCGCCTCTTCGTCAGCGAAGATTGGACCCACCGCCGCGAGCGCCTGCCGCGCGTTGTGTGAACGCTACTTTCGGGCTGTCACGGTAATTTCGATGTGGGCGTTCGGCAGCGCCAGTTGGGTGACCCCGACGGCGGTCCGCGCCGGGCGCGGCTCCTTGAAATAGCTGGTATAGACTGCGTTCATGCGCGCGAACAGTCCCATATCGGTCAGGTAGACCTGCACCGAAACGGCGTCCTGGTAGGTCATGCCCGCGGCTTTCAAAATGATTCCCACGCGGTCCAGGCAGGTTCTTACTTCGGCTTCGAAATCGGCGGGAATTTCCTTGGTCTTGAGATCCTGGCCGATCTGTCCGGCCACGTAGAGCGTCCCATCGACGAGAATTCCGGGACTGAAGGGAGGCGCCGGGGCGCCCGCCGCGGGGGCGAACTCGGGCGGCGCGATAGTTCGCCGATCGGCCGCCTGGGCCGCGGTCAACAGGAGAGTGCTTACGAGCAGTGAGCAGAGGTGGATCCGCATGACTGCCACTGTACCACTTGCAGGTCGTGCGATTGCCCCTCCGGACTCGCGAGCCCGCGGCGCAGGGCCTGGCCCATGCGATAGTCATTCCGTTTCTTGGCAACCTCGCGGCGCATCCAGTCGACCCCAATGCCCGCCGCCAGCAGCGCCGTCCCCGAAACCAATGAACCTGTCATTAAGGATTCCATAAATCACCTTCCTGTGAAACCCATCATGCGGGATTTCTTTTGACGATAAAAGTCATGGCAGTACTGTCGGAGTAATAGCGCAAGTACTGTTTGTGCGGCAAGCTCACCGCACCCATAAA
>CAZARO010001317.1:0-2017 GCA_964487165.1 uncultured Solibacteraceae bacterium
GGTCGCGGGCCGTGTGACCGTAGGCCGGGTGCCGAGAGGAATCACCGTGGCGCCCGATGGAAAGCGATTCTACGTCACCAACTCCTGGTCGGACACGGTCAGCGAAGTGGACGCCGCGTCACTGCAGGTGTTGCGCACGCTGCCGGCGGGATTCGAGCCCACAGGCATCGCGCTGGACACGGCGCGCAATGTGCTCTACGTGGCCAATCGCCTGTCGGACGATGTCTCCCTCATTGACTTGGCGGACGGCAGCGACGCGCAGCGCTTCGTGGCGGGCCGCGGCGCGAGCTTTGTGGCCGCATCGCCCGATGGCGCGCACATTTATGTGAGCCATGTCTATCCGCAAATCGGCAAGTCGCGCACGCCGCCGCGGTCGGAGATTACCGAACTCGACGCCGCGCACCGCACGGTGGCCAATCGCCTCCCTCTGTACAACGCGGCCGGCGTGTTTCATATGGCGTTCTCGCCCGATGGACGCATCGGGCTGGCGGCTGAGACGCGGCCCAAGAACCTCATCCCCCTGGCCCACGTGGAGCATGGCTGGGTTTTCGGAAATTCGCTGGCGGTGTTCGGCGAGGGCATCGATGGGGTGGTGCAAATGCCCCTGGACGAGATGGAAGTTTTTCCTTCGCTGCCGTTCGGGGTGGTTATCTCGCGCGATCAGTCGCGGGCTTATGTTTCCGCCAGCGGTTCGAACGAAGTTCTGATTGTGGATCTGGGCAGGCTGGTGGCCGCGGCGCGCTCCCCGCAAGCGGCGCGGCTGGCGAACGATCTCTCGGCGTCCGCGAAATACGTGGTGGCGCACGTTACGGTGGGGCAGAATCCGCGCAACATCCAGCTCACGCAGGATGGGGCGACGCTGTATGTGGCCAATCGGCTCGACGACACTATTTCGGTAATCGATACGGGGCGGGCGGCGGTGACTGCGACTTTCGCGCTGGGCGACTCCGTGCCGACGACAGCGGAGCGCCGCGGTGAGCGCCTCTTTTATTCGTCGATGTACGCCTTCGGCCATCAGTTCGGCTGCGCCAATTGCCATATCGACTCCACTTTCGACGGCCTGCAATGGGACCTGGAGCCGGACGGCTTCGGCATCGACATCGTGGACAATCGCATGCTCGAAGAGATCAAAGACACCGCGCCGTACAAATGGAACGGCGGCAATCCGGATCTGCAGACGGAGTGTGGCCCCCGAACGGAGCGCTACTTTTTCCGTTCGGCAGGCTTTCGCGGCAACGACCTGGAGGACCTGGTGAAGTACGTCCAGGCGATTCCGTCGCGCCCCAACCGCTACCGGCTGCCGGACGGCGAATTAACGCCGGCGCAGGAGCGCGGGATGGCGATTTTCACGCGCGAAACCAAAAAGGACGGCAAGCCCATCCCATACTCGCTGCAATGTTTCGTGTGCCACTCCGGGCCGCAGCACACCAATGGCGCGTCGTTCGACGTGGGCACGGGCAAGCCGTCGGACCGGTCGCCGCTGATCGATACGCCGCAGTTGAACAATATCGTCAACAGCGCGCCCTATCTGCACGATGGGTCGGCGCGCTCGCTGGAAGAAATCTGGACGGTGTTCAATCCCAACGACAAGCATGGCGTCACTAATGATCTAACCAAGGATGAGTTGAACGATCTCATCGAGTACTTGAAGATTCTATGAATACCACCGGCTATCTGGACAAGCTAAAGAGGGACTTACAATCTGCCCCGGCGCAACCGCTTCCTGACGGTCGCGGCTCTGTAAGAGGTTTCCGATCCGCGCGCGTAAGCAAGCGCTTTCTTGTAATCCTGCTCCTCACTCTCACTGCTTCGGCCGCCGATCTGCCGCGCTTCCGGTGGCAGAATTTCACGGTGGAAAACGGCCTGCCCGATAACCGCGTCTATTCGATCGCGGTGGATGGCGACCGCGTCTGGGCGGGCACCGATAACGGCCTGGGCCTCTACGAAAACGGTCACTGGAAGAGCTTCACGGTAGCCGACGGCCTGGCCCATCGCGCGGTGATGTCGCTGGCTCTCG
>CAZARO010001318.1:0-2015 GCA_964487165.1 uncultured Solibacteraceae bacterium
GATCGAGCGCGGCTTGAGCTCCGCCGTGTGCCGCGGTGCCGAACCGGAAATGGAAGTCGTATTCACCAAATTTCAAAGAGTTCGCCATCTCGATGGCTTACATCGGCCACGATCCATGGTTGTTCTCCAGATCGTCCGATCCATCGCTCATCCACACGCGGATGTTCCGTTTGGGGTCTTTGCGAACCATAAACGGGTACACGTTGCCGCCGTCCACATTCTCCTTGGATCGCCACTGGATCGACGTGAAGCTGCCAACGGCCGAGTGCACGCGCGCGAATTTGTCTGGCATGAACCACGCGGCGTTGAACGCGCAGATGCCGCCCGACGACTCCCCCGCAATGGCGCGACTGTAACCATCCGGGCGCAGCTTGTACGTCTTCTCGACCTCCGGCAGCACTTCCTCCATCAGGAAACGCAAATAGTGGTCGCTTACCGTGTCGTACTCGATCGAACGCATTGCGCGCCCGTCTGGCGCAGTGCCCGGCGCGATCATCACGTGTACGATTGGAGGCAGCAGTCCCTGCTGGACCAAGTTGTCCGTCACAGTGATCAAGCGGATTCCGCTCAACTCTCCGATGAGGCCCTGCCCATCCTGCCACACCATGAGCGGCGCCGGCACGTTCGGATCGACGCCGGGTGACGCGTACACCCAGTAGTCGGACTTCATACCATCGTAAACCTTGCTCGTAATGGTGTGCTTCTCGCTCAGCTTGCCATGCGGCACACCGGGTTTGGGATAAGAGTCGGGATTATACCCAACTGCATCCCCGCGGGCGCCGAGCGCCTTGCCCGCCGCATAGAACTGATACTGATGCAGGACTCCGGTGCGCATCTTGGTCAGCAGCATCCAATGAGTGGCATCGACCTGCGCCAGCGGTGTCTGCGGCTGCAGGTCGATCGACAGAGTTACGGGTGAGGCTGAGGTAGCCAGGAACAAATAATCCTGGCCCCACACAGTGACCTGTGTAGCCGCGGTCACCGTTGCGGCTTGCTGTTTCATTTCAGCGCTACCCGGCCCCTTCCGCGCCGCCTCAATGCGATCAGCAGGAGTAGGAGCTTGGGCGAAAATGCCAAAGGCAACCCACAAAAACACAGCTATGATCTTCATAGATGGCCAGTATACACCGCCCCAAAAAGGCATGGCTGAAAAACACCTAACCGGTCCCGGCCGGCCCGTGCCCCAGTTGGCGACATCGGCACCTTTCGTCCACTTGCCTGTTCTGAATGCCCTGGTAGTCGACAGCCTGGTATCAATGGAATCCAAATTTCGCAGGCGACACTTGGGACAATCGCCGAACTTTTGCCGTAGAATTAGGGCGGCCATGCATTGTCCGGAGAGAGTGCGGCTCACAGAGGAATATGTCTCCGCTACTTCCCATCTACACTCAACGGTTTTCCTTTTTCCTGTCGAAGGCCGCTGGCCTTAGGGGGCGAGATCGCCACCACGCTCAATGATGCGCGTTCGCTATCGGTCCGGCCCTTTGAGGCCACCCGCAAGTACGCCGGAGCCCGGCCAGGATCCGCTCGAGGCTGCGCGCGATTTGCACCTGATACCGTGACCGGCCATTTCCCTAGAGTTGGCGAACACCTGCAAACCGTCCTAGAAGCCACGGACGTGAAGACGAAACGGATCCTCTGGCGGGAGGTTTTCGATGTCCCGGTTCAGAACATAAGATGTGCCCCTGGTACCGAACCTCGTTGACCGTAGGCCTGGCCACTTCGGGACGCGTCCAAGCTATCGGCGCTGGGGTCTTAGCAAGAATCGCGCGAAGCTTTCAGCTGAAAACAGGCTCGAGGGCGAAGTGGCACCGGTCTGCCGATATCACGTCCTAACGCCTACGAATATTCGGTCGCCAGGTACGTCATCTCCCATGAGTCGACTCGCCGCGTCTCGGTGAAACGTGTGTCGACGAATAACAAACTCGCTCTTCATGGCGGAAACCCGGTGCCGTGGCGAGCTCCCACGACCTAGTACAATCTAACCAGTGGCCGCTGTGCTTCGGCAAGCATGC
>CAZARO010001319.1:0-2012 GCA_964487165.1 uncultured Solibacteraceae bacterium
CCGCGGCGGCCATCGAGAAGCTGCAGAAAGACGGCGCGCAGAAGCTGGTGGTGGATGTGCGGGACTGCGGCACGGGGAGTCCGGAAGATGGCATCGCGCTGGCCAATCTGTTCGTGAAGCAGGGGCGCATCACGTACCTGAAGGGCCAGAAGTATCCGCAGAAAAATTTCGATGCCGACCCGGCCAAGGCGATCACCGCCTTACCGCTGGCGGTGCTGACGAACGGTGGCACGGCCGACGCGGCGGAGATTCTAGCGGCGGCGGTGCAGGATACCAAGCGCGGACAAGTGGTAGGCGAGCGGACCCACGGCGATGCCGCGTTGCGCCAGCCGATCCCCATGGACGATGGCGGCGCGATCATTCTTTCGATCGCCAAGTATTATTTGGCGGAAGGCAAGGCGATTCAGGACGTGGGCGTGACTCCCGCGACGCAGGTGCGGGAAGCCGATATCCAGGTGGACTACGACGACAACGGCCTCCCAATCGCCCCGACGGCCGATGAGATCGAGAAGAAGAAGACGGAGAACGATCCGGTGGTGAAGAAGGCCCTGGAAGTTCTCAGTACCAAGGCGTAAGCAGGCTACCGAGCCGCGACCGTGAGTGAGAGAGCGGTAAGAAAGCGCTTGCTAACGCGCGCGGCTCAGAATGGCGCAAAGAGCCTACCGAGCCGCGACCGTGAGGGAGCGGTAAGAAACCGCTTGCTGACACGCGCAGCTCAGAATGGCGTAAGCCGCCTGCCGAGCCGCAACCGCGTCAGCCGAATATTGCAATGGGTCCGTGAAGTCAGAAAACCTGGCCTCGCGTTGGACGGTCAGTCCCACGTAACCTATAGCGTCTTCAAATACGCGATCAGGTCTTCTTTTTGCTGGTCTTCGAGCACGTCCTTGTAAGGGGGCATGCCTTGTCCGCCGTCGTCGATGCGGCTGCGGATGTTGGCTTCCGAGACTTTCTTGCCGTCGGCCAGCTTGTCCCGCTTAAAAAGGCCCTTGAGCCCGGGACCCATCTTCTTTTCATCGCTGTCTGCGTTATGGCAGACGGCGCATTGTTCGAAAACTTCCTTACCCTTGGCGGGATCGCCTTTTGCTCCCATTAGTGCCGTCACCGAGCCGGCGGCCATCGTTAAACAGACTGCCCATATGCGAAATCGATCCATATAGACAATCTTACAATACCGGTCAGGCCAGAGCCTTACGGGGACGCGGAATATCAGCAATGTTAACTACCGCTTTGTCGAACACGGTCATGTCCTGCACCAGGCGTTCTACGTCGGCGCCGTCGTCCAGGGGGATTTCGTGCTCGATCCAGTCGGATAGCGGCAGATTGCGGAAGCACATACGCTCCTGCAGGACCACGCTGCGGCGATTGTGGAGCAGCAGGCGATTTTCGCGCGTATAGTGGCGCTGTTCGACCTTGAGCTCGGCGAGGAACGCGTCGAGGGCTTCGCGGTGGGCGCGTTCTTCGGCGGCGTGAACGGCAATCGCCACCGAGTCGCGCACGGCGTTGCGCTCGGCTTCCAGCGCGCCGCGCGATTCGGCCAGGCGCTCGCGCTGTTGGGCGAGCGCCACCTCCATGCGCGATTGCATCACAAACCAGGCCAAGAGCCCCGAGCCAACAGCGACGAAACCGGGGAGCAGAATCCAAAGCAGGGCTTCCATGGCGATAATGTTATCCGCGGGGCGGTATTAAACACTAGATATCAAAGGTAAACGCAAAGCTGTCAACCGCGGGGTAGGGACCGGCGCCATTGGCTCTTGGCTTAACGGACATCGGAGCCTCGGTGGGTTGAGCGTCAGCCCGCGGCGGATTGGAAAGTCCGCCCTAATTCATGCCTGGGTGCCGTCGATTTTCTGGCCGGCGATGGTGCGGCTGAACTCCGCGAAGCGAAACGAGAACAGGCTGCCGAAAATGGCCGACAAGCGGGCTTGCAAACCCGCGCCGAAGCCGCGGTATTTTTCCAGGAAGACCGCGCGGCTAAGCAGGAAATCGGCGCGTTCGGCCGGGGAATAACCGCC
>CAZARO010001320.1:0-2012 GCA_964487165.1 uncultured Solibacteraceae bacterium
AACGCCGCACGCCGGACGCCGCTTCCAGCCCGAACGCGCTGCCGCCGGCCAGCAGAATGCCGTGGATCTGCGGGGTGGCGTGGCCGGGATCGAGCACCGGCGTCTCTTCCGTGCTGCTGGCGGATCCGCGGATATCGACTCCGGCCACCGCGCCCTGCGGACACAGAATGGCAGTGCAGCCGGTGATCGCCTGATAGTCCGAAACGTGGCCCACTCGAACCCCGGGAATATCGGTGAGGCCCTTCATGATGGCGTTCTTCTTAGTTATGGTAGCATCGGAGGGCGGGGATCGACCTAACTTGCTGGATCTTCTGAAAGAACCCATCCTATCGATTCAGGAATTCTGTGTATTGGCCGGCCGGGCCTTCCGTAACATCGTGCGGAGTCCGCATTACCCCGACGATATCTTTTTTCAGATGGACACCATCGGGGTGGGAAGCCTGCTGATCGTGGTGATCGTAGGATTCTTCTCGGGCGCGGTAATGGCGCTGCAGATGTACCATGCGCTGGCCACCTACGGCCAGGTGGGGAAGACCGGACAACTGGTCTCCATCACGCTGGTGCGCGAATTGGGTCCGGTGTTGACGGCGGTGATGGTGGCCGGCCGCAACGCTTCGGGCATCGCCAGCGAGCTCGGTTCCATGAAGGTGACCGAACAGATTGACGCCATGCGCGCGCTGGGCACCGATCCGCTACAAAAGCTGGTGACGCCGCGGCTCATCGCCACCGGAGTGATGCTGCCGCTGCTGGTGGTGATCGGCGATTTCGTGGGCATCTTCGGCGGGTGGGTGATTTGCCATTTTGTTCTGGCGCTGCCCTCCAAGCAATACTGGATCACGGCATGGCAGGCGCTGGACGGAATGGACGTCTGCGAAGGGCTGCTGAAGCCGTTTCTGTTCGCCATCGTGATCGCGCTGATCGGCTGCTTCTACGGCCTGCGCACCACCGGCGGCACGCAGGGCGTGGGCAGGGCCACCACGCAAGCCATGGTGATGGCCACCGTGCTGGTCTTCGTCCTGGATCTGGTAGTCACCAAAATTTTCGTCAGCCAGGCCGCATAAAATGGAGCCCGCGGAAAGCAAGCCACCAATCCTGCGCTTCGAGCACGTCAACGTCTCCTTTGAGGGCGTGGAAGCGCTGCGCGACCTGACGTTTGAGGCGCGGGAGGGAGAATCGCGGGTGATTCTGGGCGCGGCCGGCAGCGGCAAGACGGTGCTGCTGAAGACCGCGCTGGGGCTGGTGCGGCCCGATTCCGGCAAGGTTTTCGTATTCGGCAGCGACATCAGCGGCATGCGCGAGCAGGAGCTGTTCGGAATCCGCAGCCGCATCGGCATGCTGTTTCAGGAAAGCGCGCTGTTCGACTCCATGAACATCGAAGACAACGTGGCCTATCCGCTACTGAATCAGAAAGCCATCCAATGTCCGCCCGGCCAGGTGCGGGCGCGCGTGGTGGAGGCGCTCGATTTCGTGGAACTGGGCCGCACCCTGACGAAGTTCCCGAGCGAGCTCTCCGGCGGCATGCGGCGGCGCGCAGCCATCGCCCGCGCGGTGGTGACGGAGCCGCCGCTGATGCTTTACGATTCGCCCACGGCGGGGCTTGACCCCATCACGGCGCACACCATCATCGCCCTGCTGATCAAAGAGCGCGACATCAGCCAAACCACCACCCTGATGGTCACACACCGTTATCAGGACGGGAATCTGATTGCCAATTTCCGCTACAATTCGAAACAGGGCGCTCTGGAACCCGCCAGCCACGTGGATGGCTTCGCCGCGCGAACTACTTTCATGGTGATGAAGGAAGGGCGGCTGATTTTCGAAGGAGATCAGGATCTGTTGGAAGCTTCGCAGGACGTGTACATATCGAAATTCGTGAAGCCGCGAGAATAGACGATGCCGGATCACACCAAGGTACGCTGGTCGCAGTTGCGCGTGGGAGTTATCGCGATTACGGCTTTCGCGATCCTCTTTGTGATGGTTTTTCTGCTCACCAGCGCCAAGGGCGGGCTCTT
>CAZARO010001321.1:0-1553 GCA_964487165.1 uncultured Solibacteraceae bacterium
GCCCCCGAAGTTATACTCCATCAGCACCGGTCCAGAAAAAGAGCATAGCGAATGCACCAGCGCGGCTGTCGAGATAGGGCCCGTGAAGTGCGGGATGATGCCCACGAAATGCGTCTCGCAAAGCGCGGCGATTTTCATCATCTCGGTGATGCCGCCCACGTTGGGCAGGGTGGCGCGAATGTAGTCCAGGTCGTGATTCTCAATCAGCTTGTTAAAATCCCAGCGATTGCCCCACTCTTCGCCAGCCGCCAGCGGCACGCTCACTTTGCGCCGCAAAATGGGCAGGTCTTCGCCGAACGCCTCGGTGCGCACGGGATCTTCCACGAAGTAAGGTGCGAAGTCGCGGATCAGCTCGCAGCCGCGGATGGCGTCCGCGAGGTCGAAGCGCTGGTGAAAATCGACGCACCAGTCGCCGTTCTCGCCCACTCCTTGGCGCACCTCGGCGCAATCGAGGGCCAGTTGACGGATGCGCTCGTGGGTGTTGTAAGTGGTATTGGCGGGCGCGTCGGCCGCACCCATGCGGAAGGCGCGGTAGCCCGCGGCGATGGTCAGCCGCGCGCGCTCCTTGAGGCTCATGCCGCCCTGAACGCCGGGGACGATGCCGGCGGTGTTATAGCACTCGCAATAGTTGCGGGCCATGCCGCCGAGAACGGTGTGCACGGGCTGGTTGAGTGTCTTGCCCTTGATGTCCCATAGCGCCAGGTCGAGCGCTCCGAGGGCATGCATTTTCTCCCGTCCGGGAGGATAGAAAAAGGAGCGGTACATATCCTGCCAGAGCCGCTCGACATACTGCGGGTCCTGGCCGATCAGGCGGCCGGCGCATTGTTCCAGCGTATCCCGCGAGCCGCCCTCGCCGATGCCCGTGATGCCGGCGTCGGTTTCCACTTTCACCACCAGGTCGCTCTGGTTGAAGAGCGGATTGGGCGCCGCGGGGGTCCACACCTGGACGCGGGTGATTTTCATTTTGGGCAAAGCGGCGCGGGCACGCGGCGGTAAGGCAGTGCCGGCAGCCGCGCTTAAAGCCAGGGATGACAGGAATGATCTTCTCTTCATGGAGACGGGCTCCTTCGGCCCTTATAAGCTTATAACCTACTACAGGGAGCGCCGCTGGGCGCGGGAGAATATGATGGAAGTATCGAAGGAGCGACGAAATGACGGAAGCGGACAAAGAAAAGGTCGAAGCGGCCGCCGTTGCCGGTGTGGGAGCGGGTGTAGGTGGCGCGGGTGGCGCCACCGTCGGAGTATTGGAATTGGCCGCTCAGGGAGCGGCCACGGGCTTAAAGGCCGGAATCGCGATCGGCGCGGGCGCGGTGGTGGGAGGCCTGGCGTTTTTCCTCGGCTACAAGGCTTATCGCCATCTGAAAGGGCCGCGGCGGACCTGATAGAGCGTCATAAGTATTTGCCGCGCAAATACTTATGACGCTCTGTTTAACCGCCAAGCGCCAACAGCCGAAAGCTGATAGCTTCCCTTGGCCACTGGTACCGGTCCATTCTATTTCCGGCGTCCACCTGAAGTATACTCTTGAGAGCGGCGAGCAAACCTATTAGTTTCT
>CAZARO010001321.1:1563-2009 GCA_964487165.1 uncultured Solibacteraceae bacterium
ATTCCGGCCAGCAGCGGGATAGTGGCTGTGGTGGTCTGGAAAAATTCGCGGCGCTTCACATCTCATTGTACGCGCGTTGTGCAGTATACTTTTGAGGGAGCCGACGAGCTATGAGTTTCTTTTCGAAGCAGTTCATCGACGTCATCCATTGGACCGAGCCCGGCGAAGGCGTCCTGGCATACCGGTATCCCATGGAGGACATGGAGATCCAGAATGGCGGCCAGTTAACGGTGCGCGATTCGCAGTTGGCCATCTTCGTTAACGAAGGCCAGATTGCCGACGTGTTTCAGCCGGGCCTGTACACTCTCACCACCCAAACCCTGCCCATCCTCACCTACCTGCGGAACTGGGACAAGGCCTTCAAGTCGCCCTTCAAGTCCGACGTCTATTTCTTCTCCACGCGGCTGCAGATCAACCAGAAGTGGGGCACCACCACGCCCATCACC
>CAZARO010001322.1:0-2007 GCA_964487165.1 uncultured Solibacteraceae bacterium
CAGTGCTGCTGCGCCGGCTCGCGCCTGTTCGTGGAGGAAAAAGCTTACGACGAGTTTGTGGAGCGCAGCGCCGCGCGGGCTCGCCGCCGCACGGTGGGCGATCCCTTCGATGCCGCCACCGAGCAGGGCCCGCAGGTGGACCAGGACCAGTACAACAAAGTGATGCACTACATCGATAGCGGCAAGAAAGAGGGCGCGCGGCTGGTGTGCGGCGGCGACCGGGTCGGCGACCGCGGGTACTTCATCCAACCCACCGTTTTTGCCGACGTGAAGGACGATATGACCATCGCGCGGGAAGAAATTTTCGGCCCGGTGATGAGCATCATCAAGTTCCGCGACATAGACGACGTAGTGGAGCGCGCCAACCGCACCGACTACGGACTGGCCGCGGCCGTCTGGACGCGCGATATCGGCAAAGCCCACGCCATCGCCAACAGCGTTCGCGCCGGCACCGTGTGGGTCAACTGCTACGACGTGTTCGACGCCGCGGCGCCGTTCGGCGGCTTCAAACAATCGGGCCTGGGACGCGAACTGGGCGAGTACGGCCTGCAACAATACACCGAGGTGAAGACCGTTACGATAAAGTTGTAAGAGTGTTCCGCGCCGCGCTGCTGCTCTGTTGGTTTGTCCCCGCTCTAAGTGCGGCTGGACTGAACGACAAGCTGGCTCCCACGGTGAATCATCCCGCGATCCAGTACTGGGCCGGCACGCTGACCGATCCGGCCAGCGTGCTCAATAGCAAGCTGCAGTCGGGTGAGGCCCGGCTGCAGTTTGACGGCCCGGCGGGGTACCTGCGGTCTCTGCTCGACGCCTTCCACGTTCCCATCGAGTCGCAAATCGCCGTCTTCTCCAGGAACAGCCTGCAGGCCAGCCGCATCGAGCCTCGCAATCCGCGGACTATCTTCTTTAATGACTCGGTAGCGGTGGGATGGGTATACGGCGGCTTCATCGAAGTGGCTTCGCACGATCCGCGGAAGGGTGTGGTCTTCTATTCGCTCATGCAGGCGGAAACGCCCCGGCCAGTGCTGCAGCGCAGGAGCGATTGCCAGCGATGCCACCTGGCGGACTCGAGTCTCGGCGTCCCGGGCATGATGGTGCGGAGCATGTTTACGGCGCCCGACGGCAGGCCGCAATTGATTTTCGGAGGCTCCTTAGTGGACCATCGCACGCCTTTCGATGAGCGCTGGGGAGGTTACTATGTTACCGGGGCGACGGGCGCGGTCCGCCACAGGGGCAACGCCATGGTGACCAACGATGGCGATCCTCGCACCATGGTGACGCCGGCGACTCTCAAACTACTTTCGCTCGAGAGTAAGTTCGATACCGCGAATTACCTCTCGCCTTACAGCGACGTCGCCGCATTGATGGTGTTCGATCACCAGATGTATATGCAGAACCTGATTACGCGAGTAGGCTGGGAGATTCGCGCGGCGCAGTATGAAGCGGAGCAGAAACAGCCCGTGGACATAGCGCCGCTGTTACGCCAGGCCGCGGAGGAATTCGTGGACTACCTGCTGTTCGTTGACGAGGCCCCACTCCCGCACCCCATGGCGAACTCGTCGGCATTCGCCGCGAACTTTGCCGCCGAAGGAATCCGCGACCGTAAAGGCCGGTCCCTGCGTGATCTTGACTTACAACATCGGCTGCTGCGCTATCCGTGCAGTTATATGATTTACTCGGAAGCTTTCGACGGGCTGCCGGACGAAGCGAAAGCCGCGATCTACCAGAGAATGTGGCAAGTGCTGTCAGGGGCTGTTGAGGAGAAGAAATACGAACGCCTGAGCCGTGCCGACCGTCGCGCCATTGTGGAGATCCTGCGCGATACCAGGAAAGGCTTGCCGGATTACTTTCGACCTATTCCGTGATCGGACTTGGGCCTTTTTCGTGGGGCAGGCAATCGTGACTAATGCCGCATAGTTTTCCCAAGGGCGAGATTCTGCGGAAATCAAGTAGGGCAGGCCCCCTGGCCTGCGCGGGACGCCCTCGTCCCGCTCCTTCTATGGATTC